>NZ_JBHUSF010000008.1:10715-76104 GCF_042673295.1 Rhodococcus sp. NPDC057014 | reverse complement strand
TGGAAGTGGATCGCCCGCTGCTCCCCGTCCTCCGGGTCGGTGATCACGACGTGAGTTTCACTACGATCGTCGGTGACCGGCAGCAACGTCACACCAGGCTGCCAGCGGTTGCACAGCGCCTCGGTGACCGCCGACAGCGGATACCCCGTCCGCAGCATCTGGGTGCGGATCAAATGCGTCGCGATGTCCCGGTCGCCGAGCCCGAACCAGTCCGGTTTCGCCCCGTACGCGGCGAGTTCTTCCTTCGCGTTCCAGGTTTCGCCGGCATGCCCCCACCCCCGGGCGGTGTCGATACCGTCGCCGAGGGTGTACATGCAGGTGTCCAGGTCCGGGCAGATCCGCAACCCGTGCATCCACACATCGTCACCGACATTGACCACCGCCGTGATCCGATGCGCCGAACCCCCACCACCCGGCGCATCCGCACCCAGAAGTCGCCGCACCCCTTGCAGGAACCGGGCCCCACCGACCCCGCCAACCAATACAGTCACGTTCACGGTGCAAGCCTAGGCGGTGGTTGTCTCCGTCCGGTGGGCTGCTTCCGCAAGGCGATTCGAGAGCGCGAAATAGTAATCGACTTTTTGCGGTTAGCTTGACCGCGACACGCTGGGCGTGTCTAATCACAAATATGTCATTCCAACGTTGCGGACGTGGAATTACTTGCAGCGGGGATCAATTCGAACGGTTGTTCGAACGGGGTGGCAGGGGTGTTCGGTTCGGGGTACATGATCGATCGAAATTTTCTGCGCTATCACAGGTGAGGAGGCGGAACGATGCCCAATGAGCAGCTCGAGTCGGAGACTCGCTGGAGCACAGTAAGCGACGAACCGCAGACCAATTCCGAAGCAGGCGCAGCGGACGGCGTCTGTGTTCAAGAAGTCTGTGTGCAAGAAGACGGTGTGCAACAAATCAGTGTGCAAGACAGCGGTGTGAAAGAAATTCCTGTGCCGGAACTCGTCGCGCAGGAAGTCGAGACGGCGGGCCCCCGCCCGGCGTTGAGTCTGGTGACCGGTTTCGACGAATTGTTCGACACCATCGAGGATCAGTGGCAGGAACGTGCGCTGTGCGCGCAGACCGACCCCGAGGCCTTCTTCCCCGAAAAGGGAGGATCCACCAGAGAAGCGAAGCGCATCTGCCTCGGCTGCGAGGTGCGGGACGAATGCCTCGACTACGCACTGGCCAATGACGAGCGGTTCGGTATCTGGGGTGGCCTGTCGGAGCGTGAGCGACGGCGCCTGAAGCGGGGAATCGTCTAGTCAGTCCTCATCGCCCGGCAGATCCGGGTCGATGACCTCGGGTTCGACTCCGAGGTAGGTACTCACCTGCTGTACGAGCACGTCGTGCACCAGGTCGGTGAGATCGTCCGGATCCTTGGCACGCTGTTCCAGCGGTCGCCGGAACAGGACGACTCGCGCCCGCGTCGTGGATCCGTGCCGGTCGATGCCGGCGGGGATCAACCGGGACAGCGGCACGGGCCCGTCCGCCACGACCTCGGCGGGCCAGTTGACCGAATCCGGGTCGAGCGCATGAATCTTCGGGACTTCGTCGACGGCGATGTCCAACTTCGTCAGGCGTTCCCGCCAGCGCGCGTCGATCGGCGCGAACGCCTCCAGAACCACCAGATCGAACTTTTCCGCGCGGCTGCGTCGCGCCGGCGCGTCCGGGGGGAACACGGACCCGCGGATCCCACGTCCCCGTCGGTCGACGGATCGGGTGGTGACAGGACGCCTGCGTCGTGCTCTGGACATGGAGTGGACATTACGACAGCCGCACGCTGTCGGTGTGTCCGAGTAGGTGTGGGGCCATCGTGGGGCTAGGCTTCCTAGCTGTGAGATCTCTGCGTCGATGCTGCCGCCCCGGGTGCAAGAACCCCGCTGTCGCGACGCTCACGTACGTCTACTCGGACTCCACCGCCGTCGTCGGCCCGCTCGCAACTGTCGACGAGCCGCACTCGTGGGATCTGTGCGAAACGCACGCGTCGAGGATCACCGCACCCAAGGGCTGGGAACTGGTTCGGTACGAAGGCGGATTTTCGTCGAGCACCCCGGACGAGGACGATCTGACCGCTCTGGCGGAGGCCGTGCGGGAGGCGGGCCTCGGCGATCGTGGACGGTCCGAGCGGGCCGTGTCCACCGAGGAGCGCGCCGAAACCGGCACCTCGCCCGGCCCGGCTCGTACCGGCCGGCGTGGCCACCTGCGGGTTCTTCCCGACCCTGCCAACTGACGTCCCAGCTCGTCCCGGGCCTGTGGTCCGCGGCGTGCCGTGCCCGCGACGGGCAGGCATTAGGCTTGCGCCAGCACTGGTGCTCGTAAAGGAGAAAACAGAAGTGGCGCGATCAGCCGAGTCCGTACATGCCGTGATCAAGGCTTACGACGTGCGGGGTGTCGTCGGTGAACACATCGATGCCGCGTTCGTTCAGGACGTGGGTGGCGCATTCGCACGACTCGTCCGCGAGGAGAGCGCCACGAAGGTCGTGATCGGGTACGACATGCGGGCGTCGTCGCCGGAGCTCGCCCGCGCATTCGCCGACGGCGTCACCGCGCAGGGCCTGGACGTCGCACTCATCGGACTCGCGTCCACCGATCAGCTGTACTTCGCTTCCGGTCTGCTCGACTGCCCGGGTGCGATGTTCACCGCGAGCCACAATCCGGCGAAGTACAACGGCATCAAGCTGTGCCGCGCGGGCGCCAAGCCGGTGGGACAGGAGACGGGCCTCGCCGCGATCGCCGCGGAGGTCGTCGACGGGGTTCCCGCGTACGACGGCGACGCGGGCGAGGTGTCCGAGGAGGACGTGCTCGAGCAGTATGCGAGCTTCGTTCGCGGGCTGGTGAACCTGTCCGACCTCCGGCCGCTGACGGTGGCCGTCGACGCGGGCAACGGCATGGGCGGGCACACCGTCCCCGCGGTGTTCGAGCCGATGCCGGTGAAGCTGCAGCCGCTGTACTTCGAGCTCGACGGCACGTTCCCGAACCACGAGGCGAATCCGCTCGACCCGGCGAATCTGGTGGATCTGCAGCGGTACGTACGGGAGACCGGTGCCGACATCGGTCTGGCCTTCGACGGTGACGCCGACCGCTGCTTCGTCGTCGACGAGCTCGGCAACCCGGTGTCGCCGTCCGCGGTGACGGCCCTGGTGGCCGAGCGGGAGCTGGCCAAGGAGCCCGGTGCCACCGTCATCCACAACCTCATCACTTCCCGCGCCGTGCCGGAACTGGTCACCGAGCTGGGTGGACACCCGGTGCGCACCCGGGTCGGGCATTCGTTCATCAAGCAGCAGATGGCCGAGACGGGTGCGATCTTCGGCGGCGAGCACTCCGCGCACTACTACTTCCGCGACTTCTGGGGCGCCGACTCCGGCATGCTGGCCGGGCTGCACGTCCTCGCGGCGCTGGGGGAGCAGGACCGTCCGCTGTCCGAGCTGATGGCCAAGTACGAGCGGTACGCGGCGTCGGGCGAGATCAATTCGACGGTCGCGGACGCCGCCGAGCGGACCGACGCGGTGCTGGCGGCGTTCGCCGATCGCACCGCGGGCGTCGACCGGCTCGACGGTGTCACGGTCGAGTTGAACGGCGACGCGTGGTTCAACCTGCGTGCCTCGAACACCGAACCGTTGCTGCGGCTCAACGTCGAAGCGCCCACGACGGCAGACGTAGATGCACTCGTTACCGAGATAGTGGGCATCGTCCGAGCCTGACTGCCATAGTTGGAATAACAAGGTTCTGCTCGTGCTGCGAATGTGGCTTGCACTGACGAAGAAAGGGGGTGCGGTGTCATGACAGCGCCGACGCCCCTGCTCGATCTGGACGACGGGGACGCACTGGTTTCCGCGGACACCGAGGGCGTACTGCGTTCCGCCGCAATGGGGGGTGCCCAGATCCGGGCCACCCGGTCCGCGGTGGAGGAGGGGGCTCTCGAACGACTGCACGGGCTGCGTCCGCGCAGCGTGGTGGTGGTCACCGGCGCGGGGAGGGCCGGCCGCGGAGCCGGGATCCTGACGGCGGTCCTCGCCGAACGGATCGCATTCCCGCTGGTGCGCGCCACCCGGACGCCGGTGTGGGTGGGCCCGCTCGACGTGGTCGTGGTGGCCGGCGACGACGCGGGCGACCCCCGGCTCGTGCAGGCCGTCGACGCGGCGGTCCGCCGCGGCGCCGAAGTGGTGGTCGCGGCACCGGACGAGGGACCGTTGCAAGCGGCAGCGGCCGGACGCGTCGTCATGTTCGCGCCGCGGGTCCGGGCGCTGACCAGGCACGGTCTGCTGCGGTACTTCGCGGTTCTGCTGGCCGTCCTGCGGGTGGTCGGTTCGGAACGCTGGGGCGACGAGGTTCCCGACCTCGAGCAACTCGCCGACGCGGTCGACGGTGAGGCGCTGCGCGACCGGCCGAACAGCGAGGTGTTCCACAATCCCGCGAAGTCTCTGGCCGCCCGCATGCAGGGACGCCGCATCGTGTTGACGGGCGATACGGAGAGCACGGTGGAATTGGCCCGGCACGGCGCCGAGGCGCTGTTGCACGCCGGCCGTGTGGCGACGGCGTCGGAGCTTCCGGACGTGCTGAGCGCGGCGGGTACGTTCCGCGTCGACCAGGCGCTCTCGGCGCACGACTCGATCTTCCACGATCCCGAACTGGACGGTCCGCCGCCGGCGAGCCCGGTGCGCACGTTCGTGCTGTCGGCCGACGCCGACCGGATGCTCGTCGAACGCAGGATCGCGGTCCTGGGCGACGTCGACCTCGTCGTCGCATCGTCCGACGAGGGGCCGGTTCCCTCGCAGCGCCCCGAATTGGAACAGGCGGCGGTCCTGGTCGGCAGGCTCGACATGACTGCCGCGTATCTACAGTTGATCGGCGGTATCTAGTGCACCGACTCGAAGGTGCGCTCCGGTCCTACGCGTGGGGATCGCGCACCGCCATCGCACAGCTGCGCGGACTTCCGGTTCCCACGGCACACCCGGAGGCGGAACTGTGGCTGGGCGCGCATCCCGGTGATCCCGCCCGCGTCATCACCGACGAGGGGCCCCGGTCTCTTCTGGAGCTGGTGCACTCGGAGCCCGAACGGCAACTCGGGAAGCGGAGCGTCGAGACGTTCGGCGAACGCCTCCCGTTCCTCCTGAAGCTGCTCGCGTCGGAGGAGCCGCTGTCGTTGCAGGCGCACCCGAGCGCCGAGCAGGCGTGGGAGGGCTTCGCCCGGGAGAACGAGGTGGGAATCCCCCTCGAGTCGTCCGTGCGCAACTACAAGGACGCCAGCCACAAACCCGAACTCGTCGTGGCCCTCAGCAGGTTCCACGCGCTCGCCGGTTTCCGGGACCCTCAGCGCACGGTCAAACTGCTCGAGGCGATCGCCGTACCGGAACTACAGCCCTACGTGGGCCTGATCGCAGGCCAACCCGACTCGGACGGTCTCCGTGCGCTGTTCACCACGTGGATCACGTTGCCGCAGCCCGTGCTCGGTGCGCTGATGCCGAGGGTGCTCGACGGATGTGTCGACTACCTGTCGAACACCAAGGACGGTGAATTCGCGGCGGAGGTCCGCACCGCCCTCGAGCTGAGCGAGGTGTATCCGGGGGATGCGGGGGTGCTCGCCGCGCTCCTGCTGAACCGGGTCACCCTCGAACCGGGGCAGGGCCTGTACCTCGACGCGGGCAACCTCCACGCTTACCTGCACGGGATGGCGGTCGAGATCATGGCCAACTCCGACAACGTGCTGCGGGGCGGATTGACGCCGAAGCATGTGGACGTGCCGGAGTTGCTGCGCGTCCTCGACTTCGACACCGTCGACATTCCGATCCTGGAGGCGCAGGAGCGTCCCGGCGGGGGCGAATTCGTGTACTCGACGCCGGCTCCGGAATTCCTCCTCGCGCGGATCGACCTGTCACCGGCCGGCCCGGCCGAGCACCGGCTCGACTCGGAGGGGCCGCACATTCTGCTGTGCACCTCGGGTTCGGTGGAGTTGCGATGCGGAACCGGTGGTCTCGAACTCTCCCAGGGAAACGCCGTCTGGATCGCGGCCGAGGACCCCGAAGTGGTGGTGACGGCGGGCACCGAGTGCGCCCAGTTGTTCAGTGCGAGGGTCGGTCGCCCGATCGCGTAGGAGCCGCCTGCGATCCGAGAAGGGCTCCGCGCGGCCCCGCCGTGGGGGCGCCGTCCCGGCGGCTCGCCGCGTCTACATCGAACCCGACCTGTTCCGGGCGACCGAAGGCATAGGCTGAACGGCAAATTTCGATTGAGGAGGCTGATGTGGCCGTCCAGGACAAAGGCAGCGGAGAACCCGATATCGGCGGCAGGCCGACCGGCTTGTTCCGCACCAAGTCGATCGAGCAGTCGATCCGCGACACCGACGAACCGGAGACCAAACTCCGCAAGGATCTGACGGCGTGGGACCTGACTGTCTTCGGTGTCGCCGTCGTCATCGGTGCCGGCATCTTCACCCTCACCGCCCGTACCGCGGGCAACGTCGCGGGACCCTCGGTGTCGGCGGCGTTCGTCATCGCCGCCATCGCCTGCGGCCTCGCCGCGCTCTGCTACGCCGAGTTCGCCTCGACCGTTCCGGTCGCGGGCAGCGCGTACACGTTCTCCTATGCGACGTTCGGTGAACTGATCGCGTGGATCATCGGCTGGGACCTCATCCTCGAATTCGCGCTCGCCGCGTCGGTCGTGGCGAAGGGCTGGTCGCTGTATCTCGGTGAGGTGATCGGCAACCACACGCCGATCGCGCAGATCGGCTCCGTCACGTTCGACTGGGGCGCGGTCCTCATCGTCGCGATCATCACCGTCGTGCTGGCGACGGGCACCAAGCTGTCCTCGCGCGTCTCACTCGTGATCACGTCGATCAAGGTGGCCGTGGTGCTGGTCGTCGTGGTCGTCGGGGCGTTCTACATCGACCCCGACAACTACTCGCCGTACATTCCGCCGTCCGAGGCGGGCAGCACGGGCGAAGGCATCCACCAGTCCCTGTTCTCCTACGTGACGGGCGCGGGCGGCAGCACGTTCGGCTGGTACGGGTTGCTCGCGGCGGCCAGCCTGGTGTTCTTCGCGTTCATCGGGTTCGACATCGTCGCCACGACCGCCGAGGAGACGAAGGATCCGCAGAAGGCGCTGCCCCGTGGCATTCTGGGATCGCTGCTGATCGTGACGATCCTGTACGTCGCGGTGACGCTGGTGCTCACCGGCATGGTCGACTACCACGAATTGGCCGGGGACAGTTCCAATCTGGCCACCGCGTTCGGCATCCACGGGGTCACGTGGGCGAAGAACCTGATCTCGTTCGGTGCGCTCGCCGGCCTGACCACCGTGGTGATGGTGCTGATGCTCGGGCAGACCCGCGTGCTGTTCGCCATGTCCCGGGACGGACTGATGCCGAGGCGGCTGGCGCCGACCGGCAAGCACGGCACCCCCGTTCGGATCACCGTGCTCGTCGGTGTCGTGGTGGCCGTGCTGGCGGGGATCTTCCCGATCGGAACCCTCGAGGAAATGGTGAACATCGGAACGCTGTTCGCGTTCGTCCTCGTGTCGATCGGCGTGATCGTGCTGCGCCGCACCCGCCCGGATCTGCCCCGCGGATTCCGGGTCCCGTTCGTGCCGGTGGTGCCCGTCCTCGCGGTTCTCGCCTGCCTGTGGCTGATGGTCAACCTGTCCGTCGAGACGTGGATCCGGTTCATCGTGTGGATGGTGCTGGGTGTGGTCATCTACTTCGCGTACAGTCGCCGTCATTCGATGATGGAGCGGCGCAGCCGCGGCGAGGTCTGACGCGCTCCGGGATTTCCGGCTGGGGCGCAGTGGGATTCGGTGTCCGGGCGTGGCCCGGCGGCGGAATTCGTTGGGGCGACGTCCCGGACGGCCGGTGCCGCCCGGATTACGGTGCGGTGAAAGCGGGGCACTAAGGTCTTCGCCATGACTTCGTCGCGTGTCCGGGTGCCCTATCAGGAGGCTGCGCGGCTGCTGCTGCGCCAGTCGGTGCTGGACGCGATGCGGGACCTTCTGTTCGAGAAGGACTGGTCGGACATCACGATGTCGGATGTCGCGGCCGGCGCCGGGGTGAGCAGGCAGACGCTCTACAACGAGTTCAAGTCCCGGCAGGGCCTCGCGGAGGCGTACGCCCTCCGACTAGCCGACGAACTGGTCGACGCCGTCGACGAGGCGCTGGTCGCGAACGTCGGTCAGGGCCGCGCCGCGCTGCTCGCCGGATTCACCGCGTTCTTCGCGGCGAGTCTGTCCGACCCTCTGGTGCAGTCACTTCTGCGCGGTGAGACCAAACCCGACCTGCTGCGGCTGATCACGACCGAGAGCGCCCCGATCATCGAGCGGGCGTCGACGCGGCTCGCCGACGTGTTCCAGCGGGGGTGGGTGCGGGCGAATCCGTCGGACGCGGGGATCCTCAGCCGCGCCATCGTGCGTCTCGCCATGAGTTACATCTCGATGCCACCCGAATCCGAGGCCAACGTCGCCGAGGATCTGGGGGCTCTTCTGGGGCCTTTCGTGGACGAGGCGGTCGGCGGAGCCGATCGGGGGTGATCGCCCGGGCGCGCAGTGTCACGTGAGTGTGACCGCCGGGCCGCAGTACCGATAGCCTTGACCGAAACAGCAGTCAACCAGGAGAGGCAGATGACGACCTCAGTTTCAACCACGCCCGTGGCCGAGAGCCGTAACGGGATCGATTTCAAGGTGGCGGACCTTTCGCTCGCCGAGTTCGGCCGCAAGGAGATCCGGCTCGCCGAGCACGAGATGCCGGGACTGATGGCGCTCCGTCGCGAGTACGCAGAGGTGCTGCCGCTCGAGGGTGCTCGCATCTCCGGTTCGCTGCACATGACCATCCAGACGGCCGTGCTCATCGAGACGCTCACCGCGCTGGGCGCCGAGGTCCGCTGGGCCTCGTGCAACATCTTCTCGACGCAGGATCACGCCGCCGCCGCGATCGTCGTCGGCCCGCACGGCACGCCGGAGGAGCCGCAGGGCACCCCGGTCTTCGCGTGGAAGGGTGAGACGCTCGAGGAGTACTGGTGGGCCGCCGAGCAGATGCTCACCTGGCCGGACGCCGACAAGCCGGCGAACATGATCCTCGACGACGGCGGCGACGCCACGATGCTCGTCCTCAAGGGCGCGCAGTTCGAGAAGGCGGGCGTCGTGCCGCCCACCGACGACGACCAGGACTCCGACGAGTACAAGGTGTTCCTCGCGCTGCTGCGTCAGTCCCTCGAGGCGGACAAGGCCAAGTGGACGAAGGTTGCCGAGTCGGTTCAGGGCGTCACCGAGGAGACCACGACCGGTGTCCTGCGTCTGTACCAGGTCGCTGCCGCCGGTGAACTCGTCTTCCCGGCCATCAACGTCAACGACTCGGTCACCAAGAGCAAGTTCGACAACAAGTACGGCACCCGCCACTCGCTGCTCGACGGCATCAACCGCGGCACCGACGTCCTGATCGGCGGCAAGGCCGCACTCGTCTGCGGTTACGGCGACGTCGGCAAGGGGTGCGCCGAGGCGCTGCGCGGACAGGGTGCCCGCGTCGCGGTCACCGAGGTCGACCCCATCAACGCCCTCCAGGCACTGATGGACGGCTTCGAGGTGAAGACGGTCGAGCAGGCCATCGGCTGGGCCGACATCATCATCACGTCCACGGGCAACAAGGACATCATCACGTTCGATCACATGAAGCAGATGAAGCACCAGGCCATCCTGGGCAACATCGGTCACTTCGACAACGAGATCGACATGGCGGGCCTCGAGCGTTCCGGAGAGGTCACCCGCATCAACATCAAACCGCAGGTGGACGAGTTCCGGTTCAAGGACGGCCACTCGATCATCGTGCTGTCCGAGGGCCGCCTGCTGAACCTCGGCAACGCGACCGGCCACCCCTCGTTCGTGATGAGCAACAGCTTCTCCAACCAGGTGATCGCCCAGATCGAGCTGTGGACGAAGCCGGAGGAGTACGACAACGAGGTGTACCGCCTCCCGAAGCACCTCGACGAGAAGGTCGCGAAGATCCACGTCGAGGCACTCGGTGGCACTCTCACCAAGCTCACCAAGGAGCAGGCGGAGTACATCGGCGTCGACGTCGAGGGCCCGTTCAAGCCCGAGCACTACCGGTACTAGACGCCGCGGCGTCCCCCGGTCCGTCGCGTGCGGGCCGGGGGATAGCCTTTCTCCCCGTGGGAACACTGATTGCGCTGGAAGGCCTGGACGGCGCGGGCAAGCGAACACTCGTCGGCGCGGTCGTGGCCCGCCTCGCCGACCGGGGTCTGACGGTCGGCACTCTCGACTTTCCGCGGTACGGCCGGTCCGTGCACGCCGATCTCGCGTCCGAAGCGCTCAAGGGCGCGCACGGGGACCTCGCCGACTCCGTGCACGCGATGGCCGTCATGTTCGCCCTCGACCGGTCCGGCGCCATCGCCGAGCTGTCCGCACTGCTCGCGGGCCACGACCTGGTGATCCTCGACCGCTACGTGGCGTCCAACGCCGCCTACGGTGCGGCCCGGTTGCACCAGGCGGCGGACGGGGAGTTCGTGGGCTGGGTGGAGAACCTCGAATTCGGGCGGCTGGGGCTGCCCCGACCCGACCTGCAGCTGTATCTGGACGTTCCCGTGGCGCTCGCCGCGCAACGCGCCCGGGGCCGCGAATCGGCGGACGCCAGCCGGTCCCTGGACGCCTACGAACGCGACCGTGGGCTGCAGGAACGCACCGGTGAGGTGTACCGCGAGCTGGCCGTGAAGGACTGGGTTTCGCCGTGGTGGGTGCTCACCCCGGACACCGACCCGGTCACGCTCGCCGAAAACCTGGCACTCTTGAGTGACGACACGGCACGCCGTGACGAGAAAGAACACGGCACGCCGTAACGGCGAACGGGCTGTTACGGCCTCCGAAGATGCAACGATAGGGACATGAAGCCAAGGATTCTGGTTGTCGACGACGACACTGCGCTCGCGGAGATGCTCACGATCGTGCTCCGCGGCGAAGGATTCGATCCGTATGTGGTGGGGGACGGGACGCAGGCGCTCACCGCGGTCCGGGAGACACGCCCCGACCTGGTGCTGCTCGACCTGATGCTGCCCGGCATGAACGGCATCGACGTGTGCCGTGTCCTGCGGGCCGATTCCGGTGTTCCCATCGTGATGCTGACCGCGAAGACGGACACCGTCGACGTGGTCCTCGGATTGGAATCCGGCGCGGACGACTACATCATGAAGCCGTTCAAGCCCAAGGAACTGGTGGCTCGGGTCCGGGCTCGGCTTCGCCGGACCGAGGACGAGCCGGCCGAGCTGCTCAGCATCGCCGACATCGTCATCGACGTCCCCGCCCACAAGGTGAGCCGGGGCGAAGAACTGATCTCCCTCACCCCCCTCGAGTTCGACCTGCTGGTGGCTCTGGCGCGCAAGCCGCGACAGGTGTTCACCCGTGAGGTGCTGCTCGAGCAGGTGTGGGGTTACCGACATGCGGCCGACACCCGACTGGTCAACGTGCACGTGCAGCGTCTGCGTGCCAAGGTCGAGACTGATCCCGAGAATCCCGAAGTGGTTTTGACGGTCAGGGGGGTCGGCTACAAGGCCGGACCGCCGTGACAGGTGTTTCCCGATGGCGGCGTCGTGTCAACCGACGCGTTTCGCCGATCCTTCGGTGGGGTCACTCACTGAGCAATACCCTCGCGCACACGTGGCGTCGTTCGCTGCAGCTGAGGGTCGTCGTCTCGACGTTGACGTTGTCGCTCATCGTCATCGTCGTGCTCGGCGTCGTGCTGACGAGTCAGATCACCGACCGTCTGCTCGAGACGAAGATCAACGCGGCCACCGAGGAGATGGACCGTGCCCGGAGCACGGTGGAGGGGCAGCTGGCAGGCGCGGACGACAGCAGTTCGCCCACCACGCAGCTCGACGGCGCCAGGGCCGCCCTGACGAATCGTGAACCCGACGCCGGGCAGGCGTCGGGTTCGGCGGGGACGTTCGACCCGGTGCTGATCGTGCCCGGTGACGGCCCCCGTGCGCCGACGTCGAGTGGTCCGGCGGACCAGATCCCGGAGTCGCTGCGGGCGTTCGTCCAGGCCGGTCAGGTGGCGTACCAGTTCGCCACCGTGAACGATCCGGAAGGCTATTCGGGGCCGGCGCTGATCGTCGGGAGCCCGACCGCGTCGGCGATCTCCACACTCGAGCTGTACCTGGTGTTCCCGCTGGCCAGTGAGGACCGCAGCCTGTCGCTGGTCCGCGGCACACTGCTGGTGGGTGGCGCCGTGCTCGCCGTGCTGCTCGCGGCCATCGCGCTCCTCGTCGCCCGGCAGGTGGTTCTGCCCATCCGGTCGGCGTCACGGATCGCGGTGCGCTTCGCGGACGGCCGGCTGAAGGAGCGCATGCCCGTGCGCGGCGAGGACGACATGGCCCGGCTGGCGATGTCGTTCAACGAGATGGCGGAGAGTCTGTCCAAGCAGATCACCCAGCTCGAGGAGTTCGGAAACCTCCAGAAGCGATTCACCTCCGACGTGAGCCACGAGCTGCGGACACCGCTGACGACGGTGCGGATGGCGGCCGATCTCATCCACGACGGCAGCGACGACCTCGACCCCGTGCTGCGGCGGTCCTCGGAGTTGCTGGTCGCGGAACTCGACCGGTTCGAGGGGCTGCTGGCCGACCTCCTCGAGATCAGCAGGCACGACGCCGGCGTCGCGGAACTGGCCGCCGAACAACTCGACGTCCGGATGTGTGCGCGCGCGGCGATCTCGACCGTCCGCCACCTCGCGCGCGAGAGCGGAACCGAACTGATCGTGGACCTGCCCGATCAGGCGGTGATGGCCGAGGTGGACCCGCGCCGGGTGGAGCGCATCCTGCGGAATCTGCTGGCGAACGCGATCGACCACGGGGAGGGCAAACCGGTGCTGCTGCGCGTGCGCGCCGACGACAGCGCTGTGGCGTTCATCGTGCGCGACCAGGGCGTGGGTCTGCGGCCGGGCGAGGAGAAGCTGGTGTTCAACAGGTTCTGGCGGTCCGATCCGTCGCGCGTGCGACGGTCGGGCGGTACCGGCCTCGGACTCGCGATCAGCGTGGAGGACGCGAATCTCCACGACGGCAGGCTCGAGGCGTGGGGTGAACCCGGGCAGGGCGCCTGCTTCCGGTTGACGCTGCCCCGGGTGCGGGGGCGCAAGGTCGTGTCGAGCCCGCTGCCACTGAAGCCGGGAACCGCGAAATACGTTCAAGGGCAGCCGGTTCCGGGCGACGACACGTTGCCGGTGCGCAACGAGAGCCCGGAGGCGGCGGTCGAGGAGTCCCACACGGTTCCCGAGAAACGGGAGCGTGCGCACGTCGGTGACCGGGACGGTGCGCACGTGCCGGAGTCGGACCGATGACGCCCGGACGGCGTTCCGCCCTGCTGTCGCGGTCGGTGTGCGGTGCGATCGCCCTCGCGGTGTTCGTGACCGTCAGCGGGTGCGCGAGCCTCCCGGATTCGTCCACCCCGCAGGCGATCGGCACGATCAACCGTGACTCGCCGGGCTCGAGTGTCGCGGCGCCGGCGCCGGGACGCGAACCGGACCTGCTGCTGCGCGACTTCTTCAAGGCCAGCACCGATCCGACCGACCGGCACCTCGCCGCCCGCCAGTTCCTCACCCCTGGTGTGTCCGGCAGGTGGGACGACGCGGCCAGCGCCACGATCGTCGACAAGGTCGACGTTCTCCCGGAGACCCGCTCGGCCGACCAGGCGACGTACACGATCCGCGCCAACAAGGTGGGTCAGCTCGAGCCCGGTGGGCTGTACGTGGCGGAGGAGGGCAGTTTCGAGACGAAGATCAGTCTCGAGCTGCAGGGCGGTGAATGGCGGATCTCCGAACTCCCCGCAGGCGTGATCCTCGATCGGGCGCAGTTCCTCAACACCTACCAGCGCAAGTCGCTGTACTTCCTCGACCCGGCCGGGACGACGGTCGTGCCGGACCCGCGCTGGGTGTCGGGCGCCCAGGACCAGATGGCGTCGCAGCTGATCGGCCTGCTGATCGACGGGCCCAAGGCCGCGCTCGCCCCGGCCGTCCGCAACGAACTCGGTGACGGTGTCTCGGTGCGCGGCCCGATCACGAAGGCCGACGGCCGCACCGCGCAGGTCGGGGTGGGGCTCGGCGGGATACGGATCGACTTCGCCGGCGTGCCGCCGATGGACGCGCAGCAGAAGCAGCTGTTCGCGGCGCAGGTGATCTGGACGCTGGCCAACGCGGAGATCTCGGGCCCCTACGTGCTGCTCGCCGACGGCGAGCCGTTCGACGAACGGTTCCCGAACGGGTGGACCACCGCCGACGTCGCGTCCATGAATCCGTTCGCGACGTCCAGCGCCACCGTGGGCCTGCACGCGCTGCGCGAGGGGTCGATGGTGAGTGTCACCGAGACCGGGGTGACCCCGGTGCCCGGGTACTTCGGCTCGGCCCGCAACATGCGGTCGCTCGCGCTGTCGCAGGACGGGAAGCTGGTCGCCGCGGTCGCGGACACGGGGCGTCCCGCGCCGGAACCCGCGAGTTCGCTGATGGTCGGGGCGTACGAGGACGGTGCCGCATCGGTGCTCGAAGGCGGCGCGATCACCCGCCCCACGTGGGCCCCCGACAATTCGGCGATCTGGGCAGCGGTCAACGGCAACACGGTCATTCGGGTGTTGCGTGAGCCCGGCACCGGCCGGACGTCGGTGGTCAACGTCGACGCCGGAGCCGTCACGGCGCTGGGCAACACCATCACCGAGTTGCGACTGTCCCGCGACGGCGTGCGGGCGGCACTGATCGTCGACGGCAAGGTCTATCTCGCCATCGTCACCCAGATGCCGGGTGGTCAGTACGCGTTGACGAACCCCCGTGCGGTCGCGATCGGACTGGGCAGCCCGGCGCTGTCCCTGGACTGGAGTACGAGTGACACGATCGTCGTCGCGCGCGCCGCATCGGACATCCCGGTGGTGCAGGTGGCCGTCGACGGATCGCGGATGGACGCGTTGCCGAGCCGCAACCTGACCGCCCCGGTGGTGGCGGTGGACGCGTCGACGACCACGGAGTTCGTCGCCGACTCTCGGGCGGTGTTCCAGCTGAACAACAACGATCCGGCCGGCGACCGGTACTGGCGGGAGGTTCCCGGGCTGACGGGTGTGAAGGCGATCCCGGTCCTGCCGGGCTGAACCTGTCGGTGCGGGCCGGCTGTCGGTGCGAACGCGGATACTGCCCGCATGCGCACGCTGCCCGGTCTCCGCACCCTGCTCGACCTGATCCTGCCGGCCGAGTGCGGTGGGTGCGGCGTGCCGGGCACCCAGTGGTGTGCCCGCTGCGCCGCGGAGTTGGCCGACGACCCCGTGCTGCTCCGGCCGCGCGTGGATCCCGGGGTCGGCGTGTGGGCGCTCGGGCCCTACTCGGGTGCCCGCCGCAGGGTCGTCATCGCCGCGAAGGAGCGTGGACGGCGTGATCTCGCCGCGCCGATCGGGGCCGCCGTCGCGGGCGCTCTGAGCCGTCTGCAGCAGTGGGGTGAACTCGATCCGCCGGACGTCGCTCCGGTGGTCCTCGTGCCCGCTCCGACGCGACCGCGGGCGGCCCGCGCACGCGGCGGCGACCCCGTCACCCGGATCGCCGTCGCCGCCGTGGGGGACAGGCGCGTGTGTCCCGCGCTCGTGATGCGGCGCGCCGTGCGTGACTCGGTCGGACTGAACGCCGATCAACGTCGAGTAAACCTCGAGGGTGGCGTCCGGTTGACGCGCAGCGGAGCAGTATTCGCACGGCATCTCGAGTCGGAATCGTCATCTTTGCAACGGGTTTCGGTTGTGCTGCTGGACGACGTGTCGACCACCGGCGCGACCGCGACCGAGTCGGTCCGGGTGTTGTCGAGAGTGGGTATCCGGATCAGCGCGGTGGTCGTCGTGGCGGGTGTCGGATGAAATTCTGCCGAACAGTGGCACTCGCGCGCGTTACGTACTAGCGTCGCGGACACACCCGAAAACACAGGTAGGAGGTGGAACTTCGAACCTGGTGCCGGGCGGACCCCCTTCCGGCATTGCTCAAACTCGCCGCCGCCCATCAAGGGGCGGGGCCGTAATCGGGAGGTACGAGTGACGACCCCTTCGCAAGCCTCGGTTTTCGTCGACGACCGCACCACGGAAGCACAAGAGAAGACGGATACCCCCACCGCCGAGATCGTCGTCAAGGGACGCAACGTCGAGGTACCCGACCACTTCCGCGTGTACGTCTCCGAGAAGCTGTCGCGCCTCGAGCGCTTCGATCCCTCCATATTCCTGTTCGATGTCGAACTTCAACACGAACCCAATCGGCGCCAGAGGAAGAACTGCCAGCGCGTCGAGATCACTGCCCGAGGCAAGGGGCCGGTAGCCCGAGCCGAGGCATGCGCCGACAGTTTCTATGCAGCATTCGAGTCGGTGACCGCCAAGCTCGAGAGCAGGCTCCGCCGCACCAAGGACCGGAAGAAAGTCCACTACGGGGAAAAGACCCCGGTGTCGGTGGCCGAGGCCACCGCCGCACTCGCCGAGGACGAGAGTCTCGGCATCAGTCCCGACATCTCCCTGGACGGTCAAGTGTCCGAGGAGCACACACCGGGTCACGTCGTGCGGACCAAGGAACACACGGCTACGCCGATGACCGTCGACGACGCGTTGTACGAGATGGAGCTGGTAGGGCACGATTTCTTCCTGTTTCACGACAAGGAGTCGGACAAGGCGAGCGTCGTCTACCGGCGGCACGCGTTCGACTACGGATTGATCCGTCTGGCGTGATGTACTCCCGTTCCGCCTGACGATCCGAGCGGTCGGTCTACTCGTCCGATCGCGGAAGCGCCTACCATGGAATCCGGCCGGGGTTCTCGGACCTCCGGCCGGATTTTGTGTGTCACCCATCCACTGCCGAAGATTGAGGACGAACAAGACTGTGCCGTCGCTGTCGCTATCGAAGCTGCTCCGTGTTGGTGAAGGTCGCATGGTCAAGCGGCTCAAGCACATCGCCGACCACGTTTCCTCGCTGTCGCCCGAGGTCGAAGACCTGACCGACGAGCAACTCCGCGCGAAGACCGAGGAGTTCCGCGCCCGCTACCGTGATGGCGAGACGCTCGACGAGCTGCTGCCCGAGGCGTTCGCGGTCGCCCGCGAGGCGTCCTGGCGCGTCATCGACCAGCGACACTTCCACGTGCAGATCATGGGCGGCGCCGCCCTGCACTTCGGCAACATCGCCGAGATGAAGACCGGTGAGGGCAAGACCCTGACCTGCGTGTTGCCCGCGTACCTCAACGCGATCGCCGGCGACGGCGTGCACGTCGTCACGGTCAACGACTACCTCGCCAAACGCGACTCCGAGTGGATGGGCCGCGTCCACCGCTTTCTCGGACTCGACACCAGCGTGATCCTGTCCGGGATGTCGCCCGCCGAGCGTCGCGCGGCCTATGCGGCGGACATCACATACGGCACCAACAACGAGTTCGGGTTCGACTACCTGCGCGACAACATGACGCACTCCCTGGACGATCTCGTCCAGCGCGGTCACAACTTCGCCGTCGTCGACGAGGTCGACTCCATCCTCATCGACGAGGCCCGGACCCCCCTCATCATCTCCGGCCCCGCCGACGCGTCGAGCAAGTGGTACGCGGAGTTCGCGCGTATCGCGCCGCTGCTCAAGCGCGACGTCCACTACGAGGTCGACATCCGCAAGCGCACCATCGGCGTCCACGAGGCCGGCGTCGAGCTCGTCGAGGACCAGCTCGGTATCGACAACCTGTACGAGGCCGCCAACTCGCCGCTCGTGAGCTACCTGAACAACGCCATCAAGGCCAAGGAGCTGTACACGAAGGACAAGGACTACATCGTCCGCGACGGCGAAGTGATCATCGTCGACGAGTTCACCGGCCGCGTCCTGGTCGGCCGCCGGTACAACGAGGGCATGCACCAGGCGATCGAGGCCAAGGAGAAGGTCGAGATCAAGGCCGAGAACCAGACCCTCGCCACGATCACGCTGCAGAACTACTTCCGCCTGTACGACAAGCTGTCGGGCATGACGGGTACGGCCGAGACCGAGGCCGCCGAGCTGCACCAGATCTACAACCTCGGCGTCATCCCGATTCCCACCAACCGGCCGATGGTCCGCGTCGACAACGGTGACCTGATCTACAAGACCGAGGAAGCCAAGTTCGACGCCGTCGTCGACGACGTGGTGGAGCGGCACGAGAAGGGCCAGCCGGTCCTCATCGGCACGACCAGCGTCGAGCGGTCCGAGTACCTGTCGAAGCAGTTCACCAAGCGCGGCGTGGCGCACAACGTGCTGAACGCCAAGTTCCACGAGCAGGAAGCTCAGATCATCGCCGAGGCCGGCCGGTCGGGCGCGGTCACCGTGGCCACCAACATGGCCGGTCGTGGTACCGACGTCGTGCTCGGCGGCAATCCCGACATCATCGCGGACATCGCGCTGCGCAAGCAGGGACTCGACCCCGTCCACACCCCCGACGACTACGAGGCGGCGTGGGACGACGTCCTCGACCAGGTCAAGGCCGAGGTGAAGGCCGACGCCGACAAGGTGCGCGAGGCGGGCGGGCTGTACGTCCTCGGTACCGAGCGGCACGAGTCCCGGCGCATCGACAACCAGTTGCGCGGCCGGTCCGGCCGTCAGGGCGACCCGGGTGAGTCGCGGTTCTACCTGTCCCTCGGCGACGAGTTGATGCGCCGGTTCAACGGTGCGGCGCTGGAATCGATCATGACCCGGCTCAACCTGCCCGACGACGTTCCGATCGAGGCGAAGATGGTCTCGAAGGCCATCAAGAGCGCTCAGACGCAGGTCGAGCAGCAGAACTTCGAGATCCGCAAGAACGTCCTCAAGTACGACGAGGTGATGAACCAGCAGCGCACGGTCATCTACAACGAGCGCCGCCAGATCCTCGAAGGCAAGGACATGGAGGGCCAGGTCGAGAAGATGATCACCGACGTGGTCACCGCCTACGTCGACGGCGCCACCGCGGAGGGCTACGTCGAGGACTGGGATCTCGAACAACTGTGGACGGCGCTCAAGACGCTGTACCCGATCGGCGTCGACTACAAGGAACTGGTCGGCGACGGCGACGACGAGACGAAGGACATCACCGCCGACGAGCTGCGCGAGACCCTGCTGAAGGACGCGCACGACGCCTACACCCGGCGTGAGGCCGAGATCGACGGTGTCGCCGGTGAGGGATCGATGCGCGAACTCGAGCGGCGGGTCCTGCTGAGCGTCCTCGACCGGAAGTGGCGTGAGCACCTCTACGAGATGGACTACCTGAAGGAGGGCATCGGCCTGCGGGCGATGGCCCAGCGTGATCCGCTCGTCGAGTACCAGCGCGAAGGTTTCGACATGTTCGGCGGGATGCTCGAGGGTTTGAAGGAGGAGTCGGTCGGATTCCTGTTCAACCTCCAGGTCGAGGCGGCAGCCCCGCAGGCGGCGCAGGCCCCGGGCGTCAGCGTCACCGCGGCTTCCGCTGCGGCGACGGCGTCGGCCGCACCCGCTCCGGCGGCGCCGCGACCGCTGCCCACCCAGGAGGCCGCGCAGCAGGCGCAGGGCACGGCGGCGCCGTCCGCCCTCCGCGCGAAGGGTCTGGACGACGGCGAGCCTCGCGGGCTCACCTATTCCGGGCCTGCCGAGGACGGCAACGCCCAGCTCAGCCGCCGCGGAGCGGCCGAGGCGGACGACGCCGCCGACGCCGGAACCCGTCGCCAGCGGCGGGAGGCCGCGCGGTCGCAGTCGAAGGGCAGGAAGGCGCCCAAGACCAAGCGCAAGCGCTGACCGCGGCGCGGACGATCAGCCGATCACCAGCGAGGTGACGGTCCAGCCCGTGTCGGACTGTTGTTCGACACGGGCTGCGATCACGAAGATCCGTGGCCCCCGGCCGTAGGTGCCGAACGCTTCGAACACGCAGGGCTCCACCGCGCGCAGATGCACGCGGACGAGCGCCGCGACACCGAGTCGCCGGGCGGGCGACTCCGCGAGCGCGAACGTGCGCACCACGTCGACGAGCGACGGCGTCACCAGCGGCCGCAGCTGCCGGACGTTGCGCCGCCGATCCAGCACTTCGAGAACCAGCCGGAACGCCTGCTCCGTGAACCGCTGCACGTCCGGCGACGGAATCGGCAGAGTTCCCGGGTGCGCCGCGGCGGTGCGCGGTGACGCCCCCGAGTGCGGCGACGACCGGTGCCTGGCGTGCCCGCGCGGATGCCGCGCACCCGACGGTGCCGCCGTACTGCCCGGCAGGATCGGCGCGGTGCCGTCGCCGGCCGCCGGCTCGAAGCGCGGCACCCGTGACAGGAACGTGTAGGACTCACTCATTTCTTACCCCCCGGTTTCGGCATGAGACGGCCGTCGTAGCGGTCATGATCGCACGGATCCCGTCGTCGTGTCGCCGTACCGCGGAGCGGACTCGTGTCGCCGAACCGTGGGGCGGACTCGTGTCGCCGTACCGCGGGGCGGACTCGTGTCGCCGTACCGCGGAGCGGACTCGTGTCGCCGAACCGTGGGGCGGACCCTAGGGTGGGGACGTGCGGGGATTGATTTTGGACTTCGGCGGCGTTCTCGCGGGTCCCGGTTCGGACATGGACGGCCTGTCGTCCGTGCTGGCCGGTGCCCGGACCCGTGGTGTGCGGACCGCGATCCTCAGCAACGATCCCGGCGGTCCCGGCGCGCAGTGGTTGCGGGAACTCGGCGACGGCCGGCTGGTCGATCAGGTCGTGCTGTCCGGGGATGTCGGTGTCGCCAAACCTGATCCGCGGATCTACCGGCTGACGGCCGGCGCGCTCGGTCTGGACCCGGGCGACTGTATCTTCGTCGACGACCTGCCGGTCAACGTCCGGGGCGCGGTGGCTGTCGGGATGGTGGGCATCCACCACGTCGACGGCGCGGCCACGGCGGACGAGATAGCGATACTTCTCGAGGTGGATCGAGACGGGATGCAAGGGGGACAGGCACCGACATGGTGACGAGACTGACTACGCAGGATGCATCGTTCTACTTCCTCGAGGCGAGCAGTACGCCGATGCACGTGGGATCGCTGGCGATCTTCCGGAAGCCGCGAAACGGGTTGTCCTACGAGGAATTACTGAGCCTCGTCGAGGAGCGGTTGAGCCTGGTGCCGCGCTACCGGCAGAAGGTGCGGGAGGTGGCGCTGGGGCTGTCGCGGCCGGTGTGGGTGGACGATCAGGATTTCGACATCGAATACCACGTCCGGCGGTCGGCGCTGCCGAAGCCCGGATCGGACGCCCAGTTGCACGACCTGGTCGCACGGCTCACGTCCCGGCCTCTCGACAACACGCGACCACTGTGGGAGATGTACCTGGTGGAGGGGTTGTCCAACAATCGCTTCGCGATCTTCACGAAGTCGCATTCCTCGCTGGTCGACGGCGAGACGGCGCTCGAGATCGGTCAGGTGATCCTGGACCCGGCGAAGACCCGGCGGCCGATGGCCGAGGAACTGTGGATGCCGAGCCCCGCCCCCAGCGAGTCCACTCTCATCGCGGGGGCGCTGGCGGAGATGGTGTCGAGGCCGGGCGAGGGCCTGGCGGCACTGCGGATGACATTGGGCGACATGGCGTCTGCGCTCGGCGAGACCGTGCGCGCGGTCGGCAAGCTCGCCGCCGTGGTGCGCACCGCGACGCAGGTGGCGCCTACGAGCCCGCTCAACGCGACGATCTCCCGCAACCGGCGGTTCGCGGTGGTCAAGACCGAACTGGGCGACTACCGGAAGATCCGCGCACAATACGGGTGCGAGGTCAACGACGTCATCCTCGCCGTCGTGTCGGGTGCGATGCGGTACTGGCTGCTGTCCCGCGGCGAACCGGTGGCCGAGTCGACCACGGTCCGGGCGATGGTTCCGATGTCGGTGTACGCGACGGATCCCGACGCCGAGGACGACGCGTTCCGCCGCGGCGAGTGGGCGGACCCGCGGAGCATGGTGTCGTCCTTCCTCATCGACCTGCCGGTCGGGGAACCGAACGCGGTGGTGCGACTGTCGCACGTGGCGCACGCCATGGAGGCGCACGCGAAGCAGAGTCAGCGGGTCACCGCGGAGACCCTGGTCCGGTTGTCGGGATTCGCGCCCGCCACGCTGCACGCGATGAGTGCCCGTGTCGCGAGCAGTTTCTCGCAGCGCATGTTCAACCTGATGATCACGAACGCGCCGGGTCCGCAGATGCCGCTGTACGTCGGGGGAGCGCGGATGCTCGAGATGTATCCGGTGTCGCCCCTGCTGAAAAACCAGACGTTGAGCATCGGCCTCACGTCCTACGACGGCAACGTCTACTACGGTTTGAATGCAGACCGTGACGCCATGGCCGACGTGGACGTGGTGGCGGCGCTGCTGTACGAATCTCTCGAGGAGTTGTTGGATGCCAGCCGGTGAGAAGTCCGCGGTGCGAATGACGGGTGACGCATGACGAGGGTGTACGTTCCCGCGACGATCGAGATCCTGCAGCGGCTCGTCGCCGACCAGGAGTTCGATCCGATGAGCCGTACCGCCTTCGCCGTCACCGCCACGCTTCGCGAGGCGTACTCGTCGGGCGACGACGACGAACTGGCCGAGGTCGCGATGGCCGAGGCGGCCCGGGCGTCGCTGCGCCTGATCGCGGGCCGGGTGGGGGAGGGCGGGAGCGACGGGGTCCGCTTCCGCCGCGCGGTGGTCGCCGCGGACATCGACGACGTGACACCCCGTCCGGACCTCGACGACGCCGTGGTCCGGCTGCCCGGTCCGGTGACGATCGGCCGGGTCGCGTCGGTGCACGTGGACCTCGCGGAGGCCGAGCCCGACATCGAACGGGCCGTGTCGGCGATCGACGAGGCGGATCTCGGGGACCCGGACGCCGAGTTCGTTCTCGGTGACGCCGAGGATCACGTTCTGGCGTGGTACGCCACCCAGGAGCTTCCGTTCCTGCTCGAACTGCTCTGACCGGTACGTCCTCTTACCTTGGGGTAACCTACGGTACCGTAACTTGAAAACCTACGGTAGCGTAGGTCGTGACGGAAAAGGTGGAGGTCGGATGGGTCTGAAGGATTGGATCGAGGCGCCCGCAGCAGCGGTCGTGCCCGCCAAGCGGTCCAAGCTCAATTGGTTGCGCGGTGCGGCGGCACGTCTGACGACGCCGTTGCTCCCCGACGACTACCTGCACCTGGCCAACCCGCTGTGGTCGGCCCGCGAACTGCGCGGACAGATCGTGGAGGTGCGCGCGGAGACGGCGGACTCCGCCACGATCGTCATCAAGCCGGGCTGGGGATTCGACTTCGACTACGAGCCCGGCCAGTACATCGGCATCGGCCTGCACATCGACGGACGCTGGCACTGGCGTTCGTACTCCCTCACCTCGCCCCCGAACTGGGACGACAAACTCATCTCCATCGCCGTCAAGGCGATGCCCGAAGGATTCCTGTCCAGTCACCTCGTCAACGGTGTGCCGTCGGGAACGATCGTCCGGCTCGCGACGCCCACGGGCAACTTCGCGCTGCCCGACCCGCCGCCGCAGCGCATCCTGTTCCTCACCGCGGGCAGCGGCATCACTCCCGTCATGGCGATGCTGCGCACCATGAACCGGCGCGGCCAGCTTCCCGACGTCTTCCACGTCCACTCGGCGCCCACCGACGCCGACGTGATGTTCGCCGACGAACTCACCCAGCTCCACGAGGAGCACGACGACTTCCGGTGCAAGATCCAGCTCACCCGCAGTCAGGGCAAGTTCGCGTTGTCCTCGCTCGACGAGGTGTGCCCGGACTGGCGCGAACGGCAGACGTGGGCCTGCGGGCCGCTGCCGATGCTCGACGAGATCGAGACGCTGTGGCGCGACGAGAACATCGAGGACAAGCTGCATCTCGAACGTTTCGCCGTCTCCCGCGCGGACACGTCCGGCGAGGGCGGAACGGTGACGTTCGCCAAGGCCGACAAGACCGTCACGATCGACGGTGCCACCACTCTCCTCGAGGCCGGTGAGCAGGTCGGGGCGCTCATGCCGTTCGGCTGCCGGATGGGAATTTGCCAGACCTGTGTCGTGCCGATTCTCGCCGGGCACGCCATCGACCTGAGGTCCGGCAAGCAGCATGCCGAAGGTGACCGAGTCCAGACTTGTATCTCGGCGGCGGCAGGGGACTGCACGCTCGACGCGTGAGCGTGAGCGTGTTGTTCACCTGACTCCGCTATTCTCGGACTCTCACCAGACGGAGGAGCACGGTGGCGATCACCGACATCAAAGAGTTCGCGCATCTGACCGAAGCGGACATCGAGTCGCTCGGGCGTGAGTTGGATGCGATCCGGCTCGACGTGGAGGATTCGCGCGGCGTCCGCGACGCCCGATACATCCGCCGTGCCATCCGGGCGCAACGACTGCTCGAGCTCGGTGGCAGGCTCGCGCTGTTCGGCAGCCGGTACCGGCCGGCCTGGCTGGCGGGCACGGCGATGCTCTCCCTCTCGAAGATCATCGAGAACATGGAACTCGGCCACAACGTGATGCACGGCCAGTGGGACTGGATGAACGATCCGGAGATCCACTCGATGTCGTGGGAGTGGGATCAGACGGGGCCGTCCGAGCATTGGAAGCGGGCGCACAACTACTCCCACCACACGTTCACCAACATCGTGGGAATGGATTCCGACGTCGGTTTCGGCATCCTCCGGATGACCCGCGACGAGGAGTGGCGGCCGATCAACCTGCTGCAGCCGTTCGCCAACATCATTCTCGCCGCCACGTTCGAGTGGGGCATCGCGCTCCACGACCTCACGTTCGCGGCGGAACTGGAGGGCGCCGAGAAGGGTCAGCTCAATTCGCAGGCCAACAAGGATTTCGCCCGCAAGATCTTCCGTCAGGTCGGCAAGGACTTCCTCCTGTTCCCGGTGCTCGCCGGGCCGGCGTGGAAGTCGACGCTGACGGCGAACACCACCGCCAATCTGGTGCGGAACCTGTGGGCGTACGTGGTGATCTTCTGCGGGCACTTCCCGGACGGCGCCGAGAAGTTCACCGTGGACGAATACGAGAACGAGACCCGGCACGAGTGGTACCTCCGGCAGATGCTCGGCAGCGCCAACTTCGACTCCGGCAAGATCATGGGTTTCATGAGCGGGAATCTCAGCTACCAGATCGAGCACCATCTGTTCCCCGATCTGCCGAGCAACCGGTACCCGGAGATCGCCGTGAAGGTGCGGGCGCTGTGCGAGAAGTACGACCTGCCCTACACCACGGGCTCGCTCGCCAAGCAGTACCTGCTTGCCCTGCGCACGATCCACAAACTCGCCCTGCCCGACCGTCTCCTGTGGGCGACGGCGGACGACGCCCCCGAGACCTCGTCGGAGCGCAAGTTCCGCGATGCCCGAGATACGGGTGCCGCGATGGTCGAGACGCTGCGCACCGATCCCGTGACGGGACGGCGCCGGGGTCTGTTGTCGGCGCTGCGCGCCCACGCGGAGGCCAAGATTCCGCGCCGCCGACGGTGATTTCACTCACACCTACACTCAAGTAACCTACGGTGCCGTAACTTACGGTACGGTAGGTCATGTCAGCGCCTATCCGGTGTGAACTGTCGACCAGCCAGGAGGAGGTCCCCCATGGCGATTGCAGATGTCAAGGAATACGCACATCTCACCGATGCCGATGTCGAGGCGCTCGGGCGCGAGTTGGATGCGATCCGCCGCGATATCGAAGAATCTCGCGGGGAGCGCGACGCGCGCTACGTGCGGAACACCATCAGACTGCAGCGTGGACTCGAGATCGGTGGCCGCGCAGTGCTGTTCGCGAGTCGCCGGCGTCCCGCCTGGCTGCTCGGAGCGGGCATGCTCGGCGTCTCGAAGATCATCGAGAACATGGAACTCGGCCACAACGTCATGCACGGCCAGTGGGACTGGATGAACGATCCGGAAGTCCACTCCACGTCGTGGGAGTGGGACAACACCGGTCCGTCCGCGCACTGGAAGCAGACCCACAATTACCTGCACCACAAGTACACGAACGTCCTCGGCATGGACGACGACGTGGGATACGGCCTGCTCCGGGTGACGCGCGACCAGCGCTGGAAGCCGTTCAACGCCGGCAACCTGGTCTACAACACCCTGCTGGCCCTGTTCTTCCAGTACGGCGTCGCGGCGCAGCACCTCGAACTTGGCAAGGTCGCCAAGGGGCGGGTGCCGAAGGGGGAGACGCAGCGCAAGCTGCGCGAGGTCGGTGAGAAGATCGGCAAGCAGGTCCTCAAGGACTACGTGATCCACCCCGCCGTCACCGGTCCGGCCTGGAAGAGCACGCTCACCGCCAACATGACGGCGAACGCGATCCGCAACGTGTGGACCAACGCGATCATCTTCTGCGGGCACTTCCCGGACGGCGCCGAGAAGTTCACCAAGGCCGACATCGACAAGGAGACGCCCGCCCAGTGGTACCTGCGTCAGATGCTCGGTAGCGCCAACATCGAGGGCAGCAGGCTGATGGACTTCATGTCCGGCAACCTGAGCTATCAGATCGAGCACCACCTGTTCCCCGACCTGCCGAGCAATCGGTACGCGGAGATCGCGGTGCGGGTGCGGGAGTTGTGCGAGAAGTACGACCTGCCGTACACCACCGGCCCGTTCCTGGTGCAGTACGCGAAGTCGTGGCGCACCATCGCGAAGCTGTCGTTGCCGAACAAGTATCTCAAGGCAACCGCGGACGACGCGCCGGAGACGGCGTCGGAGCGCAGGTTCGGTGGAAACACCACGGCGACAATCGATCCCGTGACCGGTCGCCGTCAGGGGCTGGGTTCCGCGATCAAGCGCACCCGCAAGCGTCGCGGTCTGCGCGCGCTGCTCTCCCGCTAGACAGTTCCACCGGACAATTCCGCCCGGCGCGGTTCGTCCCTCACCAGGCTTCGTTCGACGCGATGGCCGTGAGGAGGTGACGGACCGCGTCGACGCGTTTGGCGGCCTTGCCCTCGAGGTGGTCGAGCGCGCATTCCGGATCCGCGGGCGGGCCGAGGTGGGTGCACCCACGCGGACAGTCCTCGATGGCCGCGGCGAGATCGGAGAACGCGGCCACCACGTTCTCCGGGGAGATGTGGGCCAGTCCGAACGACCGGATGCCGGGGGTGTCGATCACCCAGCCTCCCGACGGTAGCGGCAGCGCGACCGATTGCGTGGACGTGTGCCTGCCCTTGCCCACGCCGGAGACCACGCCCACGGCCCGGTCGGCGTCGGGCACCAGGCGGTTGACGAGCGTCGACTTCCCGACCCCCGAATGCCCGATCAGCGCGGTGAGCCGGCCGGACAGCATCGCCAGGACCTCGTCGACCGGATCGTCGCGGCCTGCCACCACCACGGGGACGTCGAGGTCGGCGAACGTGCTGGCGAACTCCTCGGGCGGTTCGAGGTCGCTCTTCGTCAGGCACACGACGGGGCTCAGCCCGCCCGCGTACGCGGCGACGAGCGCGCGTTCGACGAATCCCGTCCGCGGCGGCGGGTCGGCGAGCGCCACGACAATCAGCAACTGCTGCGCGTTGGCCACCACGATCCGCTCGTAGGGGTCGGTGTCGTCGGCGGTGCGCCGCAGGACGGTGGCGCGCTCGGCCACCCGCACGATCCGCGCCAGGGTGTCGGGCTTGCCGGACAGATCGCCGACGACGCTCACCTCGTCGCCCACCACGATGGGGGTGCGGCCCAGTTCGCGGGCACGCATGGTGACGAGGGGACGCCCGGGGTCGCCGCCCAGCACGCAGCCCCACCGGCCGCGGTCGACGGCGACGACCATCGCCGACTCGGCCGCGAGGTGCTCCGGCCGGGTTTTCGTGCGCGGACGCGTCCCTCGGCCCGGGCGCACCCGGACGTCGGACTCGTCGTACTGCCTGCGACTCAGAAGTTCGCCTTCCGCCCGGTGCCCGCCGCCGCGGACAGCATTGTGGCCCACAGGTTCTCGAATCCGGGCAGCGTCTTCGCCGTGGTGCCGATGTCCTCGATCTCGATGCCGTCGACGCGCAGCCCGACGATGGCTCCCGCCGTCGCCATCCGGTGGTCGGCGTAGGAACGCCACGTCCCGCCGTGCAGGTCGGCGGGCACGATCGTGAGCCCGTCCTCGGTTTCGGTGACGTTTCCGCCGAGCGAGTTGATCTCGTGAGCGAGCGCGGCCAGCCGGTCGGTCTCGTGTCCACGCAGATGTGCGATGCCCCGCAGGTGGGACGGGCCGTCCGCGAGTGCCGCGAGCGCCGCGACGGTCGGGGTGAGTTCGCCGACGTCGTGCAGGTCGATGTCGATGCCGGTCAGCTGCTGCGGGCCGCGGACGGTGAGGTTCGCCCCGTCCCGCCGGACGTCGGCGCCCATCGCCAGCAGGATTTCGCGGATCGCGTCGCCGGGCTGCGTCGTCTCGGCAGGCCACAGCGGAACGGTCACCTCACCGCCGGTGACGGCGGCGGCGGCGAGGAAGGCGGTGGCATTCGACAGGTCGGGCTCGATCACCCGGTCGACGGCCCGCACCGGACCGGGGCTCACCCGCCACGTGTCTGCCTCCCCGCCCGTCGCCGGGGTGGAGACCTCGACACCCGACTCGCGCAGCATCTCGACCGTCATGTCGATGTGCGGCATCGACGGGACCGTCTTGCCGTCGTGATGAACCGTGACGCCCTCGTCGAACGCGGCGGCAGACAGCAGCAGCCCGGACACGAACTGCGAAGAACCGGACGCGTCGATCGTGACCCGGCCACCGCGCAACGAGCCCGCGCCGCGGACGGTGAACGGCAGGGAGTCGCCCTCGATGTCCGCGCCGAGACCGCGCAGCGCGTTCAGGATCGTGTCGAGCGGGCGGGTACGCGCCTGCTCGTCTCCGTCGAAGTCGACCGTCCCCTCGGCGAGCGCGGCGACCGGCGGAAGGAACCGCATGACGGTGCCCGCCAGGCCGCAGTCGACCGCACCGCCCCGGAGGCGTCCGGGAGTGACCCGCAGCGTCGTGTCGGCGCCGGCCGTCTCGACGCCGATCCCCAGCGTCCGGAGTGCGTCGATCATGAGGTCGGTGTCCCGGCTGCGCAGTGCCCCGGTGAGGGTGGACGGACCGTCCGCGAGTGCGGCGAGGATCAGCGCGCGATTGGTGATCGACTTCGATCCGGGGAGGGCGACCGTCGCGACGACGGGCGCTTCGGCGCGGGGGGCGTTCCACAGGCTCAGGCTCACGGTCTCCATCTTCGCCTATCGGGCGGGCCGCCGGGCGGGGTGGGCGGCGTGTCGCGGGTGTCGGTGGTTCGTGCCACTCTGGTGGACATGTGCGGCAGGTATGCGACCACTGCGAATCCGGCGACACTCGCGGCCGACCTCGACGCGATCAACGAGGCCGGCGAGGAGGAGAGTCCGCCCGACTTCAACGTGGCACCCACCACGCAGGTCCTCACGGTGGTCGACCGGCACGACGCCCGTCGGATCCGGCGGATGCGGTGGGGTCTCGTGCCGTCGTGGACGAAGGAGCTCGGCAAGGGGCCGGTGCTGTTCAACGCCCGGGCGGATTCGGTCGACAACAAGCCCGCCTTCCGGACCTCGTTCAAGTACAAGCGCTGCCTCGTGCCGATGGACGGCTGGTACGAGTGGCAGACCGAGACCGAGCCGGCGGCCGCCGGGAAGAAGGCGGGCAAGGCGAAGAAGATTCCGTACTACATGTCGCCGGAGGACGGCTCGCGCCTGTACATGGCCGGGCTGTGGTCGGTCTGGCACGATCCCGCGGTCGAGGAGTCGCCGCCCGTCCTGAGCTGCAGCATCATCACGGTCGACTCCGCCGCCCAGCTCGAGAACGTGCACGACCGGATGCCGCTCGTGATGCCCCGCGACCGCTGGGCCGCGTGGCTCGATCCCGAGCACCCCGCGTCGACGGACCTGCTCGAGGTGTCGCCCGACGCCATCGCCGACATCACGGTCCGGCGGGTGTCCACGCTGGTGAACAGCGTGAAGAACAACGGCCCGGAACTCCTCGCCCCCGACGCGGCCGGTCGCGACGGCGCGCAGGTGGGGGAGCAGATCAGCCTGCTGTGACCGCCGCGGTGACGGCTCCGCTGAGCCGCACCAGATCGGCGGGCGCGAGTTCGATCTCGAGTCCGCGCCTGCCCGCGCTGCACAGCACCCGGTCCCAGTCGAGCGCCGACGCGTCGACGACCGTCGGAAGTGCCTTCCGCTGGCCGAGCGGGGAGATGCCGCCGAACACGTAACCGGTGGAGCGCTCGGCTTCGGTGCGGTCCGCCATCACGGCCTTGCCTGCGCCCAGCGCCGCGGCCGCCGCCTTCAGGGACAGTTTCTCCGGCACCGGCAGGACCGCCACCGCCAGCTTGCCCGTGTCGAGTTTGATCACGAGCGTCTTGAACACCTGGTGGGCGGTGACGCCGACCGTCTCGCCCAGCGCGTCGACGGCCTCCGAACCGTACGACTCCGCCCGCTCGTCGTGCGCGTAGCTGTGCACGGTGTGGTCGATGCGCTGTGTGACGAGCAACTTCGTCGCGGGAGTGGCAGTTCCGGCCATGGACGAACACTCTGCCACGCGGTGCGGGAACACCGCGGGCGGGAGTCGTGTTGGTACCTGCAGAAGACCCGTGCATCGAAGGGAGTGGTCCGTATCGTGATGTCCTCGGTAATCGAGCCCACGTCGCATCTGCAGTTGGCGGTAACGTTGACGCCCACGGCGACCGAAGGGATCAGCGTGCAGGAACATGACCGTCCGACGGCAGAGAAGGCCGAGCCACAGGACGAGTTGATCGCGCGTTTCGAAAGGGATGCGCTCCCACTTCTGGATCAGTTGTACGGCGCTGCTCTGAGGATGACCCGGAACCCGGCGGACGCCGAGGACCTCGTGCAGGAAACGTACGTGAAGGCCTACACGGCGTTCCGCTCGTTCCGCGAGGGCACCAACCTCAAGGCGTGGCTGTACCGGATTCTCACGAACACGTACATCAACTCGTACCGCAAGAAGCAGCGGCAGCCCGCGCAGTACCCGACCGACGAGATCACCGACTGGCAGCTGGCGGCGACGGCGGAGCATTCGTCGACCGGGCTGCGGTCCGCCGAGGTCGAGGCACTGGACGCGCTCCCCGACGACGACATCAAGGAAGCCCTCCAGGCCCTGCCGGAGGAGTTCCGGATGGCCGTCTACTACGCCGACGTCGAGGGCTTTCCCTACAAGGAGATCGCCGAGATCATGGGCACCCCGATCGGGACCGTGATGTCGCGGCTGCACCGCGGGCGTAAGCAGCTCCGGGGTCTGCTCGCCGACGTCGCACGCGAACGAGGATTCAACCGTGGCGGCACCGACGAGGTGGCCGGCGGCAGTGTAGTGAGTGCGGAGCAGGAGGTTTCTCGGTGAGCGAGCAGGACGAATTCGAGCAGCTCGACTGCTCCGCCGTCATCGCGGACGTCTGGCTGATGCTGGACAGCGAATGCGACGAGGCCTCGCGGGCGCGGCTGCAGCGGCACCTCGACGAGTGCGGGTCGTGCCTCGAGGCGTACGGCATCGAGGAGAAGGTCAAGAGCCTCGTGAACCGCAAGTGCGGCGGTGAGCACGCACCGGAGAGCCTGCGTCAGAGGCTCTCCATCGAGTTGCGGCGGACGATCCTCATCACGAACACCGAACCCGAGTCGTAACCCGTCAGAACAGCAATCAGGGGCCGGAAAGCATCGCTGCTTTCCGGCCCCTGGTGCGTTCTACGGCGCGTCAGGCGTTGGGACGCTTACCGTGGTTTGCGGCATTGCCCTTGCGACTGCGCTTCTTGCGACCACGCTTACCCATGAGTAGATCTCCCTTCTTTTCACCACAGTCTTCCACGTGTGGTTGGGTGTCCTTGCAACAGGGCTTTCTCGACACCCGGGAGTGAAGGATCACAATGGCAGAAGACGTGCGCGCCGAAATGGTTTCGACGGTGTATCAGGTTGTGGTGAGCGCGGGTGACGAGGTGAAGGAAGGCGACACCCTCGTCATCCTCGAGTCGATGAAGATGGAGATCCCCGTCATCGCCGAAGAGCCCGGCACGGTCACCTCGGTGGACGTCAAGGTCGGCGACGTGATCCAACAGGGCGACCTGATCGCGGTCATCTCCTGAGCTGACTGACACCTCCCACGATGTCGACCCTGAGCGATCTGCTCGCCGAACACACCGACCTGCCCGGCGAGGCCGTCGACCACCTGCAGCGCGTCGTCGGCGAATGGCAGCTGCTCGCCGATCTCTCCTTCGCGGACGTCCTGCTGTGGGTCGGAGCGGACTCCGCGGCCACCAACCCGACCGGCACCGTGATCTGCGTCGCGCACTGCAGGCCCACCACCGCGTCGACCGCGTTCCCGGAGGACGTCGTCGGAACCGTCGTGTCGGAGTCGGAACACCCGCAGGTGCTGCAGGCGCTGCTCGAGGGCCGCGTCGTGCGGCCCGAGGACGGCGGCGGGCACGCGGGTCTGCCGCCGCGCGGCGAAGCGGTCCCGGTGCGGTGGAACGGCGAGGTGATCGCCGTCCTGAGCCGGGACACCAACCTGTCGCACCAGCGGGCGCAGAGCCCGCTCGAGGTCGCGTATCTCGACTGCGCCGAGGACCTGTGCCAGATGATCAGCGACGGCACGTTCCCGATCCGTGAGGCCCGCTCGGACACCAACTCGAGCCCCCGCGCCGGCGACGGCTTCATCCGCCTGGACACCGACGGCAGCGTGGTCTACGCGAGTCCCAACGCGCTGTCGGCGTACCACCGGATGGGTCTCAGCTCGGACCTGATCGGCCAGAACCTCGCCGCCACGACACGCTCACTCGTGACGGATCCGTTCGAGTCGCAGGAGGTCGCCGGATACATCCGCGACACGATCGCCGACAAACCGGGCCGCCGGATGGAGATCGAGGCCCGGGGCGCGACCGTCCTGCTGCGGGCGCTGGTACTCAAACCCGGCGGGAAGCGGGTGGGCGCCGCCGTCGTCGTGCGGGACGTCACGGAGGTGAAGAGGCGGGATCGCGCCCTGCTCAGCAAGGATGCGACGATCCGCGAGATCCATCACCGGGTGAAGAATAATCTGCAGACCGTGGCGGCGTTGCTGCGGCTGCAGGCCCGCCGCACCAACAACGAGGAGGCCCGTCAGGCGCTCAGCGAATCGGTGCGCCGCGTCACGTCGATCGCCCTCGTGCACGACACGCTGTCGATGTCGGTGGACGAGGAGGTGAACCTCGACGAGGTCGTGGACCGGCTCGTGCCGATTCTGTCCGACGTGGCGACGGTGAGCACGCCGATCAAGGTCCGCCGGGAGGGCAGCTTCGGGGTGTTCTCCGCGGAGCGGGCCACACCGCTGGTGATGGTGCTGACCGAACTCGTGCAGAACGCGATCGAGCACGCCTTCGAACCGGGCGCCGCAGGCACGGTCACCATGAGGGCAGAACGGTCGGCGCGCTGGCTGGACGTCGTGATCCACGACAACGGCAGGGGATTGCCGCCCGGTTTCAGCCTCGAGCGGTCCGACCGGCTCGGTCTGCAGATCGTCCGGACCCTGGTGGCCGCCGAACTGAACGGTTCGCTGGGGCTGCACCCGGGGGCGGAGGGGGGAACGGATGCCGTGTTACGCGTACCGCTGGGCCGTCGTGGACCGCGGTACTGACCGGCGGGCAAGCAAAAGGCCCGGCACCATGTGGTGCCGGGCCCGTCTCCTTCTGAAGTATCAGACGGTGGTGCGGGCACGCGTCCGAGCGTTCCGGCGCTTGAGTGCGCGACGCTCGTCTTCGCTCATGCCGCCCCACACACCGGCGTCCTGGCCCGACTCGAGTGCCCACGAGAGGCATTCGGCGGTCACCGGGCAGCGGTTGCAGACAACCTTGGCATCAGCAATCTGCGCGAGAGCCGGACCGCTGTTGCCCACAGGGAAGAACAACTCGGGGTCTTCGTCGCGACAGATTGCCTTGTGGCGCCAGTCCATCCTTCTGCTCCTTAACTGGGTGCGTCGTGCACCGTTTCGTCTTCGTGAGTTCATGTGTGCGTAGAGAATGTTTCCGCACTGTTGCTTGTGAATGCTTTCACGAACTGGCGGGATGTCAATAGAAAACCGCCGCACCGTGGGGGAGCTCACGTAGTTAGGCTGCCCTTCGAGGGGCGCCGTCCTTTTTACCCCGCGCCGGCGCTTCCCGCTAGGTGAAAACGGGGATTCTCGAGAACTGCTCAGGGTCGCGGCGGCGCGACGACATCCAGCGCGTCGGGCACCGACACGAACTCCACCACGTTGCGAAGTCCGATGTAGTCGCCGTCCATCTGCAGTCCGATCGGCTCCGACGCGGAGATCCGCACGCGCGGCACGTCGTCGACCCGGACGAGTTTCTTCGCCGTCGGGCGGGTTCCGGGGGTCAGCAGCTGACGGGCCACGCGCAGGGTGGTCAGGATCGCGGTGGACCGCATCGCGAAGACACCGAGGCCGGTGTCGTAGGTGGTATCGGGATTGGTGTGGACTTCCCGTTTGTTCAGATACGTCCAGGGACTCGCGTTCGACACGAAGGCGTAATGAACACCCTCGAACGGATCGCGATCGGGAACCTCGACGGTGAGTGTCGGCTCCGCGTACTTCGACCGGAAGAACACGCGCACCGCCGCGCGGACGTACTGGGCCGGTGTGGCGGGGCGCCCGTTCTTGCGGTGCATGTCGACCGCCTCACACACCTGGGCATCCCAGCCGAGGCCCGCGTTGAACGTGAACCAGCGGTGGTCGCAGTGGGCCAGCCCGATCCTGCGCCGCTGCCCGCGGGAGAGGAGGTCGATGAGCTGGTTGGTGGCGTCCACCGGGTCGGGGGCGATGCCGAGCGAGCGGGCGAACACGTTCGCCGATCCGCCGGGAACGACGGCGATCGGGGGAATCGGCCCCACCGTCACCGCGCTCGTCGACTTCGGGTCCGGGATGCCGAGCAGCCCGTTGACCACCTCGTTCACGGTGCCGTCGCCGCCGTGGACGATGATCAGGCCCATTCCGTCGACGCAGGCCTGCTGCGCCAGTTCGGCGGCGTGCCCACGATGCGTCGTGTGCGCGACCGTCAACCGCACCCGGCTCGACAGCGCGTGCGCGAGCAGGTCCCGCCCGGCCGGGGTCGTCGATGTGGCATTGGGGTTGACGATCAGCAGCGCACGCACGGGGCCCAAGCCTAGCCGGGGCGGCACGTGTCACCGTCCGAGGCCGCCGGCGGCGGGGTGTTCTAGGCTGGCCGACGTGCCGAAGCCGTCTCAGAGCAAGTCCACGCCCACCACGGTCCGCGCGGCGGGCGCCCTGGTGTCGCTCGAGGGCGCGGTGGCGGTCGGTGTCGCCGTGGTACTGGTGATCCGGGGGCTGCTCGGGCACGACCAGAGCGTCAGCAGCGGATACGGCACCGCCGCGTGGTTCGCCATTCTCGGTGGCGCCGTGCTCGCCGCCGGGCTCGCCCTGATCTTCGGCAGGCGCTGGGGGCGGGCGATCGCGATCGTCGCCCAACTGCTGCTGCTTCCGGTGGCGTGGTCGCTGCTCACCGATTCCCACCAGCCGTTCTTCGGTGTGCTGCTCGGCGTCGTGGTGGTCGGAGCCCTCGGGTGCCTGTTCAGCAGCCCCACGTCGAAATGGATGGCCGCCGAGTACGGCCAGGAAGCCGACGTCGACAACCCGTCGGAGCGCTAACTCACCTCGGACGCGAGGCGGCCGAGGGGATCCCCGGTGAGCCGGTACGTGGTCCACTCGTCCTGTGGTCGCGCGTCGAGGGACTCGTAGAACGCGATCGACGGCGTGTTCCAGTTGACCACCGACCACGACAGCCGCGTGTAGCCGTTGTCGACACACTCCTTCGCGAGGGTGGCGAGCAGCGCCTTTCCGTGACCGGAACCGCGCTCGGACGGGCTGACGAACAGGTCCTCGAGATAGATGCCGTGCGTTCCGTCCCACGTGGAGAAGTTCCGGAACCACACCGCGATCCCGACGACCCGGTCGTCGTCGTTCGCCGCGACGTGGGCGAACGTGGACGGCTGCGGGCCGAACAGGGCGTCGTCTATCTGGTCGGCCGTGACGGTGCACTTGTCGCGGGCCTTCTGGTGTTCGGCCAGTTCGTAGATCATCGCGGTGATCGCGGAGACGTCCTCGCGTGCTGCGCGTCTGATCATCGGGCACCTTCCGTCGTCACGTTGTGGCTGACCACCTGTTGCGCCCCGTGCTCGAAACCGAGGACGGAGTACGCGCCGGGCGCCATCGCGAACCGTCGGCCCTCGCTGACGGGAAGCTCCGCCCAGCGCGCGATGAGCGCGCGGGAGAAGTGGCCGTGCCCGACGAGGATCACGTCGCGGTCGACGAGTTGCGAATGCGCGACGGACAGCACGAGGTCGCAGCGGGTGTGCACCTGCTCGACCTGTTCGCCTCGGGGGCACGGATGCGTCCACACGGTCCAATCCGGCACCTGCTGCCGGATCTCGGGCGTCGTCATGCCCTCGTAGATCCCGTAGTCCCATTCGGCGAGTGCGTCCCAGGTGCGCTGAATCTTCAAACCCGCCAGTTCCGCCGTCTCCTGGGCGCGTTGTCGCGGGCTGACGATGACGAGGGGGTCGCGCAGCGCGAGGGCGTCCATCGCCGGACCCACCTGCCGCGCCTGGGACTCACCCAGTTCCGTGAGGTGGACGTCGGTGCGGCCGGTGTGTTTACCCCAACGGGCCCATTCCGTTTCGCCGTGCCGGAGGAGGACGATCCGGCGGCCGCGCGGCGAATCACTGGGTGGCATCCGTCCATCATGTCAGTCAATCTGCGTGTATGGCTCGCCTCCGGCGACGAAGTAGGTAAGGATCGAGCCGTGACAACGGTTCTTGCAGTGGCAAATCAGAAGGGTGGGGTCGCGAAGACCACCACGGTCGCCTCTCTCGGCGCGGCTCTCGTCGGGCTGGGCCAGAAGGTTCTGGTGGTGGATCTCGACCCACAGGGCTGCCTGACCTTCTCCCTGGGGCACAACCCCGACCGGTTGGAGGCCTCCGTCCACGAGGTGCTGACGGGTGACCTGGGGGCGCGGGAAGCGGTGATCGACACCGAGGACGGTGTCGCGCTCCTGCCCGCGACGATCGACCTCGCGGGCGCGGAAGCGTTGCTGCTCATGCGTCCCGGTCGCGAGTTCGCCCTCAAACGCGCTCTGACGCCGTTGCTGGACGACTACGACACGGTCATCATCGACTGTCCGCCGTCGCTCGGTGTGCTCACACTCAACGGGCTCACGGCGGCGCAATCGGTACTGGTGCCGCTGCAGTGCGAGACGCTCGCCCACCGCGGTGTCGGGCAGTTGCTGCGGACGGTCACCGAGGTGCAGCAGATCACCAACCCCGACCTGGTGCTGCTCGGCGCGCTGCCGACGCTGTACGACGCGCGCACCACCCACAGCAGGGACGTGCTGTCCGACGTGTCCGATCGCTACAACCTGCCGGTCCTCGCCCCGCCGATCCCGCGGACGGTGCGGTTCGCGGAGGCGACGGCGTCGGGTGCCACGGTGCTGGCGGGGCGCAAGAACAAGGGTGCCCAGGCCTACCGGGACCTGGCCGAGAACCTCGCCAAGCACTGGGCCGGATCGGAACTCGCTACGTTTTCGCCTGGAAGTGCCGAGTAAGTTCCTCCGGCGTGGGACTCCACGCGGCGGGCCAATCCTGCTGGCGTAACTGCGCATCCGTGCCTCCGTCGGCGAAGACGACGCTTCCGCAGAGCAGTGTCGACCCCGGTCCGAGCAGGAATTCGACGAGCGCGGCGATCTCGTCCGGACGTCCGCGCCTGCCGAGCGGCACCGGATAGAAGTCCAGGGCCTTCGCCAGCTCGGGGTCGAGGTCGTCTCCGCTGGTCATCGGCGTGTCGATCATGCCCGGTGCGATCGCGTTGAGCCGGATGCCGTTGCCGATCCATTCGGGTCGCACCGCTTCCCGTCGAATCCACCAGGCCAGCGCGAGCTTCGACGCCGGATACGCGGGGATGGCGGTCACCTCGTCGCCGATGCGCACCGCCTCCGCCTCGTCGCCGCGCAGGCACGCCGTCACCAGATTCCCGGGAACTCCGGGCTGCGTGGTGGTGCTGCTCGACGAGATCACCACCACCGAGGCGCCGCCCGCGCGTTCGAGGGCGGGCTTCAGGGCCGTCACGAGATCCACGGCCCCGAAATAGTTGACGGCGATCAGCTTGCCGCCGGGGACGTGGGACAGCGATCCGAGTCCGGCGCAGCAGACGAGGCCGTCCACGACGCCGCCGCTCCTGTCCGACACGGCGGTGGCCGCGGCGGCCCGGCCGCCGGGGGTGGACAGGTCGGCGGTCACGTCGGTGTGTGCGAGGTCGACGCCGATGACGGTGTGGCCGCCGGCCTCGAGGGTGTGGCGGCTCGCCGCCCCGATGCCGGAGGCCGCACCGGTGATCACGTAGGTTGCCATGCCGTGAATTAGAACACGTTACACAGTGCAGCGGGTGGGGACTTCGGCCTCCGGTCCGAGTGCCGCGGAATTCGTGTCGGCGTAGTGGGCGCGTAGTCCCGTGACGCCGGGTGCCCGGTCCTCGCACAACACGAACCGGTCGTCGTAGTCGCCGCCGTTCTGTGAGCGGAAGGGCAGCGGCGCGTCGGTGAACAGGCCGGACACACGATCGATCAGGCGGGCCGCGACGCCGGGGTAGTTCTCGGCGCGCAGCCGGTCCGCGCTGTCGATCAGGACCGGGGGCAGCACGGACATCCCCGTGTACCAGAAGATTCCGTGGTGGATGGGGAACAGGACCTCGTCCATCTGGCCGTTGATTCCGCGCGGGCCCGCACTGTCGGCGCTGCCGCCGAAACTGACGACGGTCATGGCCCGCTTGCCGGCGAGGGTCCCCTCGCCGTATCGGCGGGTGGCACCGTCCTCGCGGCGAACCCCGTACCCGTAGCCCTCGACGAACACCCGGTCGAACCAGCCCTTGAGGATCGCGGGCATGCCGTACCACCACAGTGGGAACTGCACGATCACCGCATCGGCCCACCCGAGTTTGCGCTGCTCCGCCAGGATGTCGGGGGCCAGGGTGCCCTCGGCCAGTGCCTGCCCGGACCGCGCTCCGACCAGCAGTCGGCCGCTCGGATCGTGCGCGAAGTCCTCCGCGGTCACCACCGGATTCCATCGCATCCCGTACAGATCGGAGGTCCGGATCTCGTGGCCTGCGCAGCGCAGGGCTGCGAGAGCATCGCTGCGTAGTGCCGCGTTCAGGGACTTCGGCTCGGGATGTGCCGACACCCAGAGGATCTTCATGGTCCACCTTTCGCTCGGTCGCCGTCGACCCTTCCGATCATGGATCCGCGCGCGTCGCCGCACCAGTGGCCGGTGGGACACTATGTGAAATAATCGGGCCATGTCCGATTCGAGAGGCGAACGGCCCGGGCGCCGCCATCGCGTGGTCGTGTTCGTGCGTGACGGCCTGCTCCCCATCGAGTTCGGAATCGTCCACCGACTGTTCGGGGAAGCGCGGTCGCGGGACGGCGAACCGCTGTACGAGGTCCTCACGTGCGCCCTCGAGCCCGGCGCCGTCCGGACCGACACCGACGTGACGCTGTCGGTCGAGCACGGCCCGGCGCTGCTCGGCACCGCCGACACGGTCGTGGTCCCGGCGTCCGATCAGGACTACGACCCGCCGGAGGACGGCGGACTACCCCGCCACCTCGCGGATGCCTTCGCGCACATCCGGCCGGGCACCCGGGTGGCCTCGATCTGCACGGGATCGTTCGTTCTCGCCGCCGCCGGCCTGCTGGAGAACCGGCGAGCCACGACGCACTGGAAGTCGGCGGACGCGTTCCGGCGGCTCTACCCCGGCGTGCACCTCGACCCCGGCGTGCTCTACACCCACGACGGCACCGTGCTCACCGCCGCCGGCGTCGCATCCGGAATCGATTTGTGCCTGTACATGATTCGTGTCGACCACGGTGCGTCGGTGGCCAACGAGGTGGCGCGGGGAACGGTCGTGCCGCCTCATCGCAGCGGCGGTCAGGCGCAGTTCGTCACCGCGCCCGTCCCGGCGGCCGACGGTGCGTCGACGTCGGGTGCGCGGGTGCGGGCGCTGGCCCGCCTCGATCAGCCGCTGTCGCTGCGGGAACTGGCGGCGGGGGAGTCGATGAGCGTGCGCACGTTCACCCGGCGATTCCGCGCCGAGACGGGGATGTCGCCGACGCAGTGGATTCTCGAGCAGCGGATCACCCGCGCCCGTGAACTGCTGGAGAACACCGACCTGCCGGTCGACGACGTGGCCGGGGCCGCGGGATTCGGCACCGCGACCTCCTTGCGGCAACACCTCGCGCGCACCGTCGGCGTCTCACCCTCCGCGTACCGCGCCACCTTCCGCTGACGGGCGCGCGGTGTGCCCATTCGTCCAAGAGCGGGGGAGCGTCCGGCGCTAACGTTCGGCGCATGACGGTCTCGGACACACCTCGGAACAACACGCTGTCGATGCGGGCTCAGCCGCTCCTCGCCGTCGACGACGTCGAACGGGCAGGCGAGTGGTACCGGAAGGTCCTGAACGCACGCAGCGGTCACGGTGGGCAGGACTACGAGCAACTCCTCGTCGACGGGCACATGATCCTGCAACTGCACCGACTCGACGAGGGCCACCACCACGGCCCCCTCGGCGATCCGTCACTCGCGCGCGGAAACGGGGTGGCGATCTGGTTCGAGACGACCGACTTCGACGGCACCGTCGCGCGGGCGCGGGAGGCGGGAGCCGACGTGGTCACGGACGTGCACGTCAATCCCAATGCGGGACATCGCGAGATCTGGCTCCGCGATCTCGACGGCTACCTCGTGGTGTTCGCCGAACCCGCCTGAGCGGCGACCTCAGCGCAGCGCCACCACGCCGTCGCCGCGCTGTTCGAGCACGACGTCGCCGGCCACCGTCGTGGTGATCGGCCCGGTCGAGGTGTCCCGCGCGACCGGGATCGTGCGCAGCAACGCCCCGCTCGACAGATCGAGCACGGCGATCCCGGATTCCACCGGAACCAGCAGGTTTCCGGCCATCACGGCACCGGGGCCGAGAGCGCCCGGGAAGGTCCAGCGGGGAACGAGATCGGACGCGCCGAGCGAGACGACATCCGAACCGGTCCACCAGGTGACCACCGAACTGCTCGCGGACGTGACCGGATCCGGTCCGATCTTCAGGGCGAGCGCGTATTCGGACACGGCGTTGCCGGTGCCGTCGAACAGGCCGATCCGCGGCCCGGTCGTCCTGCCCGCGGGAAGGTAGACGGCTGTGGTCTCACCCGACACCCCCAGGATGCGGGCACCCTCGACGCCGGCGTCGACACCCGCCAGGACGCTCGACCCGTATTCCTCGGGTTCCTGATTGTCTTTCGGTGAGGGGTTCATGACCGTCAGCCGATCGGCCACCTCGCCGGGGCAGCGTTCGAGCACGGACAGCCTGCTGCTGCTCGAATCGGCGTCGATCAGCGTGCATCCGCTGCGGGGCTGCTTCTTGGGATTCACCGGCGCGTCCACCCGCCCGTACTCGACGGTGCGCACCAGGTCCGAGCGCCACAGTTCCAGGCGGCGGTCGCCGAGGGACGCCACATAGGTTCCGTCGGCCGTCAGCGTCACCGCGGGATCGGCGTCGCTGTTCCGCTGCGCCACACGCTCACCGGTGCCGCCGTCGAGTTCGGTGACCTGGGAGCATCCGCGGTCGTCGCGGTAGACGGCCACCACCTTCTCCCAGGACGCCGTGACACCGCACAGGTCGAGATCACGCTCGTACCGCCACAGCTCGGCGCCCGACATCCGGTCCCGGCCCACGACGACGCCGCCCTCGGCGGTGACGGCGGCACCACCGGCCACGAGAGGCGCCGTGGTGGCGGAACTGGCGGAGTCCCAGATCGGGCTCAGTGTCTCGGGGACCGTCAGGGCGGTGACGAGCGCAGCCGGCGGCTCGGCGGCGGTGACCGAGGTGGTGCCCCGGGCATCGCTGCGGAACCACACCACGGTGAGGGCGACCACGATCGTGACGGCGATTCCGGCAGCGACGACGAGATCGGCGCGCGACCGCCGCTCAGGTGCGAGCACGGCGGTTGTTTACTCCGCGTTCGTCGCGGCGGCGCCGACCTTCGTGGTCCGGCGGCGACGGCGCCGCCGGGGCTTGGAGGTGCCGTCGCCGTCGGCGTCCGCGCTCGGCGCTGCGGATTCCGGTGCCGTCGGCTCCGGCGACACGGACTTCGGCCCCACCGAGTCCGTGGGACGGCCGCCGCGGGTGCGGCGACGGGTGCGGGTGCGGGCCGGACGCTCCGTGCGTTCGGCCTTCTCGGCCTGCTCGGTGTTCTCGCTCTGCGCGGGTGCGGCCTTCTCGACCCGGGGACGCTTGATCGTGCCGGTCGCCTCGGCCGGGATCGACAGTTCCTCGTACAGGTGCGGGGAGCTCGAGTACGTCTCGACCGGATCCGGGATACCGAGGCCGAGAGCCTTGTCGATGAGCTGCCAGCGGGGGATGTCGTCCCAGTCCACGAGCGTCACGGCGATGCCGGTGCGGCCCGCGCGGCCGGTGCGGCCGATCCGGTGGACGTACGTCTTCTCGTCCTCCGGGCACTGGTAGTTGATGACGTGCGTGACGTCGTCGATGTCGATGCCGCGGGCCGCGACGTCCGTCGCGACGAGCACGTCGATCTTGCCCGAGCGGAACGCCTTGAGCGCCTTCTCGCGGGCGACCTGGTTGAGGTCGCCGTGCACGGAACCGACGGCGAAACCGCGCTCGGCGAGTTCGTCGGACACCTTCTGCGCGGTCCGCTTGGTGCGGGTGAAGATCATCGTCGCGCCGCGGCCGTCGGCCTGCAGCACGCGGGCCACCATCTCCGCCTTGTCGAGCGCGTGCGCCCGGTAGATGTGCTGGCTCGTGCGGTCGTGGACCGCCGAGTCGTCGGCCTGCTCGGCGCGGATGTGCGTCGGCTGGGTGAGGAACGTGCGGGCGAGCGTGATGATCGGGCCCGGCATGGTCGCCGAGAACAGCATCGTCTGGCGCTTGTCCGGAACCATGTTCAGGATGCGCTCGATGTCGGGCAGGAAGCCGAGGTCGAGCATCTCGTCGGCCTCGTCGAGAACGAGCACCTCCACCTTGCCGAGGATCAGATGGCCCTGGTTGGCGAGGTCGAGCAGGCGGCCGGGGGTGCCCACGACGACGTCGGCGCCCTTCTGGAGCGTCGCGATCTGGGTCTCGTACGGGCGGCCACCGTAGATGGCGAGGACCTCGAGGGGCTTGTTCTTCTCGCCCTTCAGGTACTTCGCGGCGCCCTCGAGGTCCTTGGTGACCTGGATGCACAGCTCGCGGGTGGGGACGATGACCAGCGCGCGGGGAGTGCCGTCGAGCGCGGCCGTCCCCGTGGTGCCGGAGGAGATGCGGTGGAGCAGCGGGACGCCGAAACCGAACGTCTTGCCCATGCCCGTGCGGGCCTGACCGATCAGGTCGTCGCCGGCGAGGGCGAGGGGGAGCGTCAGCTCCTGGATGGCGAATGTGCGCTCGATGCCGATCTCGTCGAGAGCGCGGACGATCTCGTCACGAACCCCCAGTTCGGCGAACGTGGGGGCGACGTGTGTGGAGTCGAGTTGCGCCGACAGCGTGGTCTCGGTGGCGTCGTCTTCATGGTCGACAGTGATCTTGCTCAGGGGTCTGGCCTTCCTCGTAGCTGCACGCACGCACGAGGTAAGGGCCAGGCCGCTGGTCGGCCCGATTTCCCAGTCGACGCTCGTCGATGTCCTCTTCCGAGTCGATCCTGCCTCTGCCTCAGCGCAGAAATCGAAGATTTCGGCGAGGCGCGGCTGGGACCGTCGATCAGGTGCGCGCACATTATCGGTGGGAACCGCCGATCGGATCGTGATCTCTCATCACTCGAACCGCGTTCTCTGTGGAGACGAACGTGGTGACGAGCGGTTGCCCACGATCATTGTAGCCGGAGAACGCTCCGCAACTGGTTACGCATGGCAAACATCACTGCCCGACGCACTAGGCTGTGGCGCCATGGAGCCCAACACCCCTGCATCCTCTGATTCCACGATTCCCGCTGATCACCCCGGCGTCGGTGAACTCTTCGCGGTCCTCGCGTACGGCGAGATCTCCGCGTTCTACCGGCTGTCCGAGGACGCGCAGATGGCGCGGACCCTGCAGGGCAAAGTGGCGCTCGCGAGCATGGCGGCCGCCGAGATGGGCCACTTCGAGATGCTCGAGAAGGCGCTGACCGCCCGTGGGTTCGACATCTTCGAGGCAATGGATCCGTTCGTCCGCGCCCTCGACAACTACCATGCGTCCACCACTCCCTCGACGTGGCTCGAGGCGCTGGTCAAGGCGTACGTCGGTGACGGTATCGCCGCGGACTTCTACCGCGAGATCGGGCACTCGCTGCCCGCCGAGGTGTCGCGAACCGTCGAGGAGGTGCTCTCACAGACCGGTCACTCCGAGTTCGTCGTCCACGAGGTGCAGCAGGCGATCAAGGCCAGCAACCGCGACAAGGACCGCCTCATGCTGTGGGGCAGACGACTGCTCGGCGAGGCCATCACCCAGGCCCAGTTCGTCCTGGCGCAGCGGGAAGCGCTGACCGAACTCGTCATCTCCGCGTCCGGCGACCTCAACGGCGTCGTCGCACTTTTCGACCGCATGCAGGAGATGCACGCCGAACGCATGGCCGTGCTGGGCCTGGTCTAGACGGCACCACGTCGGGCCTGGTCTGGACGGCACCGCCGTCGGGCGTGTTCGCTCAGGGCACAGCCCGCAGACGCGCACCGGCGGCGGCCACTGCATTAGCCTGGCCAGGACAGCTGATGTTTCTCGGAGAGTTCGGAGGTTGACCGTGGAGGTCAAGATCGGTGTAATCGACAGCCCGCGTGAGCTCATCGTCAGCAGCGAGCAGACCCCGGACGAGGTCGAGACATTGGTCTCGGGCGCCCTCACCGGTGGCGACGGGATCCTGTCCCTGGAGGACGACAAGGGGCGTAAGTACCTCATTCAGTCCAGCAAGATCGCCTACGTGGAGATCGGCCCGTCCGATATCCGCAAGGTCGGATTCGCACCGGCGAAGTGAACGCAGTCGGATTCGCTCCGACCACGTGATCACACGAGAAAGGGCCCGCAGTCGCATCGACTGTCGGGCCCTTTCTCGTGAGTGTCAGCGCTGTTCGGGATGCAGCGGCACGCGGGACAGACCGCCCCACGCGAGCGTGACCGTCGTGTCGACCGCTTCTTCCTTCGGGATCGGGCGCGCCGCCTCGAGCCAGTACCGCGCGGTGAACTGGCTGGCGCCGACGAGGCCGACGGCGAGGATGCGGGCCCGGTAGGGGTCGAGACCGGAGTCGTGGCTGACGAGGTCGAACACGGCGTCGACGCACGCCTCGGTGGCCTGCTCGACGCGGCTCTGCACCTGCGGCTCGCCCATGAGGTCGGACTCGAACACGAGCCGGAAGCCCTGCGAGTCGTTGTCGACGAAGTCGAAGAACGCCTGCACCGCGGCACGGACACGCTGCTTGTTGTCGGTGGTCGAGCGCAGCGCCTGCCGGACACCCGAGATCAGGCTGTCGACATAGCTCTGCAGCACGGCCACGTACAGCTCGAGCTTGCCGGGGAAGTGCTGGTAGAGGACGGGCTTGCTCACACCGGCGCACTCGGCGATCTCGTCCATACCGGCAGCGTGGTATCCGCGTGTGACGAAGACCTCGCTGGCTGCGGCGAGTAGCTGCAGTCGCCGGGCGTCGCGGGGGAGTCGCGTGCTGCGACGGGCCCCGGTGCCCTTTCCGGTGTTGGCATCGCGATCGGAGTTCGTCCGATCCGCGAGTTCAGTCATAGCGCTTCCAATCTGCACAAGTATTCCGCGTCACATTCTGTGTAACTGTGTGAACGATACCCGCGCGTAGTGAACCGTTCATGGTGGACTCGCAGGACTCGCCCGGTCAAGGATATTGCCTGTTCGGTAGCTGGGGTACCGCAGGGGTTCGGGACACCTGGTGACCCGGGTAGCCGCGACGTTGCGGGTCGTGTTCCCGTGACACGCCGAATGACCTGCGGACGGTGCACTGGGACGAGGCGGTGCCGGACTGTGAGATTCTGGGCTGCGTGACTGACCGAGGAGGACCGCGTGTTCGCGGCCGGGCTCCCCAGAGTTCCGAGGACGGGGAGCGACGATCGCGAAGCATCGACCAGCGTGACGTCCGTCCCCGCGCCTCGCAGTCGGCACCGCAGGCGCAGTCGCATCAACCGCTCCGCGCGCAATGGGACCCGACCAGCCGCGACGTCGGCCGTCCCCGCAACCCGCGCCCCGAGCGGCAGGCCCGGAAACAGAGCCGCATCGGCCGGTTCGTCTCCACCTACGGCTGGCGCGCGTACGCGATCCCGATCCTGCTGGTGGTCACCGTGCTCGTGGTGGTCGACGCGGTCCGCGACACCGGTGGCGGCGAGACGACGGCCGAGACCGACACCCCCGGATTCGGCACCCTGTCGCGCGACACCGACGGTTCGAGCGTCATCGGGGTCCCGCCGGAGGCCGACGGGAACTTCGCCGCCGAACTTCCCTCCGGCGCGTTGCCCGAGGGGGGTCCGTTCACGGCGGTGGGCGCAGGCACCTGGCACGTCGTTCCCGGCAACGGAACCAAGGTGGGGCAGGGCACCGAACGCGAATTCACGTACAGCGTCGAGATCGAGGACGGCGTCGACACGTCCGGATTCGGCGGCGACGAGTCGTTCGGCCGGATGGTCGACCAGACGCTGTCGAATCCGAAGAGCTGGACGAAGGACCCGCGGTTCGCGTTCCGCCGCGTCGACCAGGGGGACCCCGACTTCCGGGTGTCGCTGACGTCGCAGATGACGATCCGCGAGGCGTGTGGCTACGACATCCAGCTGGAGGTGTCCTGCTACAACCCGGGCATCGACCGCGTCGTCCTCAACGAGCCCCGCTGGGTCCGCGGCGCCATCGCGTTCCAGGGCGACATCGGGTCGTACCGGCAGTACCAGATCAACCACGAGGTCGGGCACGCCATCGGCTATCAGGACCACCAGCCGTGGGAGACCGAAGGCGGTCTCGCGCCGGTGATGATGCAGCAGACGTTCGGGACCGCCAACAACGACATCGCGCAGCTCGACCCCGAGGGTGTCGTGCCGATGAACGGGCTGACCTGCCATTTCAATCCCTGGCCCTTCCCGCGGGCGTGAGTCTGGACCGGTCCCGCGCGACTGCGGGCGAGAGGGGAAGAATGGACCTCGTCGGGGCGTTGAAAGCAATGCTGTCCGACACATCGGAAGCCGTCGCGCAATCGTCAGGAGTGGGCCGTGTCGCTTGACCGTTCTGTGAAGACAACCGGGGCGCTGCCGCCGCTGGTCGAACCGGACGCCGAACTTTCCCGCGACGAGGTGGCGCGGTACAGCAGGCACCTGATCATCCCCGACGTCGGTATGGCGGGGCAGAAGCGCCTGAAGAACGCGAAGGTCCTCGTCATCGGCGCCGGCGGCCTCGGCTCACCGGCCCTGCTCTACCTGGCGGCCGCGGGGGTCGGGACGCTCGGCATCGTCGAGTTCGACGAGGTCGACATGTCGAACCTGCAACGACAGGTGATCCATGGCCGCTCCGACGTGGGCCGGCCCAAGGGTGAGAGCGCGCGCGATTCGATCCGCGAGATCAACGACAACGTCGACGTCCGGTTGCACGAGTTCCGACTCGAGCCCGACAACGCCGTCGAACTGTTCGAGCAGTACGACCTGATCCTCGACGGCACCGACAACTTCGCCACCCGGTACCTCGTCAACGATGCCGCCGTCCTCGCGCACAAGCCGTACGTGTGGGGCTCGATCTACCGCTTCGAAGGCCAGGCGTCCGTGTTCTGGGAGGACGCGCCGAACGGCCGCGGACTCAACTACCGCGACCTGTACCCGGAGGCGCCCCCGCCGGGCATGGTGCCGTCGTGCGCGGAGGGCGGCGTGCTCGGTGTGCTCTGCGCTTCGATCGGTTCGATCATGGCCACCGAGGCGGTGAAGCTGATCACCGGCATCGGCGAATCACTGCTCGGACGGCTGATGGTCTACGACGCGCTCGACATGACGTACCGCACCATCGCGCTGCGCCGGGATCCGGCGCGGACTCCGGTCACCGAACTGATCGACTACGACGCGTTCTGCGGTGTGGTGTCCGACGAGGGGCAGGCCGCGGCGGCCGGTTCGACGATCACGGCCACGGAGCTGCGCGACCTCCTCGACTCCGGCAAGGAGATCGAACTCGTCGACGTGCGCGAGCCCGTGGAATGGGACATCGTCCACCTGCCCGGTGCGGTGCTCATCCCCAAGGACCGGATCCTGTCGGGGGAGGCGCTGTCGGAGCTTCCGCAGAACAAGCCGATCGTGCTGCACTGCAAGACCGGGGTTCGGTCGGCGGAGGCGCTGGCCGCGCTGAAGAAGGCCGGGTTCTCCGACGCCACCCATCTGCAGGGTGGGGTCATCGCGTGGGCCAGGCAGGTGGACACGAGCCTGCCCGTCTACTGACCACTGCCTGCCCACCGGCCCGGTCGCGGCGTGTTTGACGTCTCCGGGCCAGCGCGCCTTGCGCTGTCACCGGCCCACCCGGCGGTAGCGTTGAGGACGTGAGCACCGGCCAACCCCCTCAGCACGTGTGCTCCACGTTCGGCCTCCGGGAAGTCGAGCCCATCCCGCTCGGTGCGGACTGGGACGGCGGGTGGCTCTGTGGAGACGTAGTCCTGTCAGCCGTCGCCGACCACGCGCGCGCCGCGTGGTCCGCCAAGGTCCGCGAGACGCTCGAGGTGGACGGCGTGCGGCTCGCCCGTCCCGTGCGGTCCACCGACGGCCGGTACGTGGTGTCCGGGTGGCGCGCCGACACGTTCATCGAGGGCACACCCGAACCGCGTCACGACGAGGTCGTGTCGATGTCGGGGCGGCTGCACGCCGCCACCTCGCAACTCGACCGTCCCCGGTTCCTGGTGCAGCCCCCGGTCGCGCCGTGGGCGGAGGTCGACGTGTTCGTCGCGGCGGACCGGGCGGCCTGGGAGAAGATTCCGCTCCGCAGTGCGAAGGGCGCCGAACAGCTCGAGACCCCGTCCCCGGACGGTCGCAAGAGTCTCGAGCTGATCACCGGGCTGGCGACGTTGCGCAAGCCCGTCACGTGTCCGGATCAGCTCGTCCACGGCGACCTGTTCGGCACCGTCCTTTTCGCCGGTGCCCTCGCGCCCGGGATCACCGACATCACGCCGTACTGGCGCCCCGCGTCCTGGGCGGCGGCGGTGGCGGTGGTGGACGCCATCTCCTGGGGTGGAGCCGACGAGGCCCTCATCGGGAGGTGGGAAGACCTGCCCGAGTGGCCGCAGATGCTGCTGCGGGCGGTGTTGTTCCGGCTCGCCGTCCACGCGCTGCACCCGCGCTCGACCGCGGAGGCGTTCCCCGGGCTCGCTCGCACCGCCGACGTGGTGCGTCTCCTGCTCTAGGTGGTGAGCAGTTCGGCGAACAGGTCGCGGGCGGCGGCGGTCGCCGCGGACTCGTCGCCGTCGACGATCGCCCCGATCAGGTTCCGGTGCTCGTCGTGGAACCCCGCCCCCGTCGCGTGCACGTGCCGGTCGACGGTCTGGGCGATCGAGGGCAGCAGCGAGTCGTAGAACTCGAGGTACACGGCGTTGTGGCTCGCCTCGACGATCGCGCGGTGCAGGGTGACGTCGGCTGCGACGGCGGCCTCGGTGTCGGATTCGGCCCAGCACCGGAACCGCTCGTCGAGCAGGTTCTGCAGTCGGGCGACGTCGTCCGGGGTGCGTCGCCGGGCGGCGAGGGCGGCCGCGGTGACGTCGAGTGCCTGCCGCAGTTCCGTGACGTCCCGTTCGTGCGCGCCTGCGAAGTATTTGCCGAGTGTTCCGCCGACGTCGGAGGTGGCGACGACGTACGTGCCCGATCCCTGCCGCCGTTCCAGAAGCCCGGTGTGGACGAGGGCCTGCACTGCTTCACGGACGGTGTTGCGTCCCGTTCCGGTGAGTTCGGACAGTGCTGTCTCGGTGGGAATCTTCGCGCCCACCGCCCACCGGCCGCTGCAGATCTCGTCGCGTAGCTGCTCGGTCACCTGTGAGATGAGACTCGAGCGGCGCACGGGTTTTCCAAAGGTCATCCTGTCATCCTATGATTTCTCTCGTGACTCTTCTACGCGGCCGCCTCCTCGTCTTCTGCGCGATCGCCATGTCTGCTCTCGTCCTGAGGCTCGCGGTCACCTCGTTCACCCCGCTGGCCTCGCAGATCCGGGAGGACATCGGATTCTCGCCGACGGTCGTCGGGGTGTTCGGGATGGTGCCGACGGCGATGTTCGCGCTGTTCGGCCTGGGAACCCCGCTCATCGCCAAGCGATGGGGCCTGGAACGGACCGCGCTCGTGGCGATGCTGATGGCCGGAGTCGGCATGCTCACGAGAGCACTGATGAGCGACACCTGGTCGTTGCTGGCGCTGTCGTCGCTCGCGCTGGCCGGCATGGGAATCGGCAACGTGGTGATTCCGCCGCTGGTCAAGCGCTACTTCTCCGACCGGCTGGCCGTGATGAGTTCGGTGTACATCGTCGGGGTGCAGATCGGCACCATCGCGCCCGCCTTCGTGGCCGTCCCGCTCGCCGAGGCGCTCGGCTGGCGGTTTTCGATCGGAGTCTGGGCGCTCCTCGGCTTCGCCGCGGCCGTGCCGTGGATCTTCCTGCTCACCCGCGAGCGACGTCGCGCCGTGGTCGTCGCGACGGATCAGCCGACGGGAGCGCAGGCCGATCGCCCGCGCGGGAAGGCCTGGCGTTCGCCCGTCGGCTGGGGGATGGCCGGCATGTTCGGGATGACGTCGATGATCACGTACTCGATGTTCACCTGGATTCCCGACATCTTGTCCGACGCCGGCGCGAGCGAGGCGTTCGGCGGCGCCATGGTGGGACTGTTCTCGTTCATGGGCCTCGTCGCCGCGTTCGGCGCCCCCACGTTGTGCGCCCGCATGCGCAACCCGTTCCCGGTCGTGATCGGATGCGCGGTCTGCTACCTGGTCGCCTTCAGCGGGCTGCTGTTCGCTCCGATGAGCGCACCGATCCTGTGGATCGTGCTGCTGGGGCTCGGACCGAGCACGTTCCCGATGTCGCTGACGCTCATCAATCTGCGCACGCGCAGCCACCTCGGCTCGGCGACGCTGTCCGGTTTCACGCAGGGTGTGGGCTACGCCGTCGCGTGCCTCGGTCCGCTACTGTTCGGGGTGTTCCACGACGCCTCGGGCGGCTGGACCGTGTCGTTCGGATTCCTGACGTTCGGCGTGGTGATCCTCCTCATAGCGGCGTACCAGGCATGCAAGCCGCGCATGCTCGAGGACAGCTGGCACGTCGAAAATGAGCCCGTGGACGCTCTTCGACACGTCTAGGAAACATGCAGGAAACCTCACATCGGCCCAGTCGAAAAGTGAGGATCCGTTGACGCCCCGGTCACCGACCGCAGCACCGCCGCAACACCGGTTTTCTACCTTTGGGTCTCCCACACAACGAGGAGGCCCGGGTGAAGAAGCACTACATCGAGCACTGGGACGCGGAAGACGTCGACGCCTGGGAGGCGGGCGGCAAGGACATCGCGAAGCGGAACCTGATCTGGTCGGTAGTCGCTGAGCACGTCGGCTTCTCCGTCTGGTCGATCTGGTCCGTCATGGTCCTGTTCATGCCGACCGACATCTACGGGATCGACGCGGCGGGCAAGTTCTTCCTCGTCGCCGTCCCGACCCTCGTCGGCTCGATCCTGCGGATCCCCTACACGGTCGCGACGGCCCGCTTCGGTGGTCGCAACTGGACCGTCTTCAGCGCCCTCGTCCTGCTCGTCCCGACGCTGTTCACTCTCTACCTGATGATGAACCCGGGAGCGTCGTACACGACGTTCATCCTCGTCGCGGCACTCGCCGGCGTCGGGGGCGGCAACTTCGCCTCGTCGATGACCAACATCAACGCGTTCTACCCGCAGCGGCTCAAAGGCTGGGCGCTCGGTCTCAACGCGGGTGGCGGCAACATCGGTGTCCCGGTGATCCAGGTCGTCGGTCTGCTCGTGATCGCCACCCTCGGCAACACGGACCCCTGGATCGTGTGCGCCGTCTACCTGGTCTTCATCGCCGTCGCCGCGGTCGGGGCTTCCCTGTTCATGGACAACCTCGGCAACCAGAAGTCCGATCTCCGGTCGATGGCGAAGGCGCTGAAGTTCTCCGACTCGTGGGTCATCAGCTTCCTCTACATCGGCACGTTCGGTTCGTTCATCGGATTCAGCTTCGCGTTCGGCCAGGTGCTGCAGATCAACTTCCTCGCCGGTGGCGCCACTCCCGCGGAGGCCGCCCTGCACGCCGCGCAGATCGCGTTCATCGGACCGCTGCTCGGCTCCATCGCCCGGCCGATGGGCGGCAAGCTCGCCGACCGCATCGGCGGCGGCAAGATCACGCTGTACACCTTCGTCGCCATGGCGCTCGCCGCCGCAGTGCTGGTGACCGCGGGCACCGTCGATGACGGCGCGCCGGGTGCGGCCACCGCCGGAGTGCTGGTGGCGTTCGTGTTCGGCTTCATCACCCTGATCCTGCTGGCCGGCATCGGCAACGGCTCGGTCTACAAGATGATCCCGTCGATCTTCGAGGCCAAGGCGCAGGGGCTCGAAGGACTGAGCCGCGACGCCAAGGCCGCGTGGTCGCGGGCGATGTCCGGCGCTCTCATCGGTTTCGCCGGTGCCATCGGCGGCCTCGGCGGCGTCGGAATCAACCTGGTGCTCCGCGCGTCCTACGGCGGCGCCGCGAAGTCGGCGACCATGGCGTTCTGGGTGTTCCTCGCCTTCTACCTCGCCTGCATCCTCGTCACCTGGTTCGTCTTCCTGCGCCGCCCGTCCGTCACGCGTGGCCTCCCCGTCTCCGACGGCGACGACGAAAAGGTGTCGGTCTCGGCCTGACCCCGCGCAGTACCGCACGAACCCGAGAAATTCAGCTAGAAGGAGCGACGGCATGAGCCGCAAGTCAGCAGTGGTCATCGGACACGGAATGGTCGGACATCGATTCGTCGAGGCGTTGCGGGCACGCGACGAGTCGGACGACTGGTCGGTGACGGTGCTCTGCGAGGAGCCCCTCCCCGCGTACGACCGGGTGGGACTGTCCTCCTACGTGGGGGCGTGGGACCCCAAGGAGCTTGCGCTCGCGGGTAACGACTACCCGGACGACGCGCTCGTCGACCTGCGGGTCGGCCGCCGGGCCGCGACCATCGACCGGGAGGCCCGCAAGGTCACCACCGATTCGGGTGAGGTCGTCGGGTACGACGCCCTCGTGATGGCCACCGGTTCGTATCCGTTCGTACCGCCGATCCCCGGCCACGACCGCCCGGAGTGCTTCGTCTACCGCACGCTCGCCGACCTCGACGGCATCCGGAAGCGGGCCGACGAGGCCGGTCCCGGCGCCGTCGGTGTCGTCGTCGGCGGCGGTCTGCTCGGACTCGAGGCCGCGAACGCCCTCAAGTTGATGGGCATGACCCCGCACGTGGTCGAGTTCGCTCCCCGGCTGATGCCGCTGCAGGTGGACGAGGGCGGCGGCGCGCTGCTGGCCAACCTCGTCACCGACCTGGGTCTCACCGTCCACACGGGTGTCGGCACCGCAGGCATCACCGAGGGCCCGGACGGGATCAGCGTCGAACTGTCCGACGGCTCGGTGATCGAGGCCGCGCTGCTGGTGTTCTCCGCGGGTGTGCGGCCGCAGGACCAGCTGGCCCGCGACGCCGGACTCGAGGTCGGCGAGCGGGGTGGGATCATCACCGACCTCGGCTGCCGCACGTCGGACGAGAACATCTACGCGGTCGGCGAGTGCGCCGCGGTGGAGGGCCGGTGCTACGGCCTCGTCGCTCCCGGGTACACCACCGCGGAGATCGTCGCGGACCGGTTGCTCGGCGGGGCGGCGGAGTTCCCCGGCGCCGATCTGTCCACCAAGCTCAAGCTGATGGGTGTGGACGTCGCCAGCTTCGGCGACGCCCACGCTCAGACCCCCGGCGCGCTGGAGGTGGTTCTCAGCGACGCCGCCAAGGGCACCTACGCCAAGCTCGTCGTGTCCGACGACGCGAAGACGCTGCTCGGCGGCATCCTCGTCGGCGACGCGTCCGCGTACGCGTCGCTGCGTCCCCTCGTCGGCCGCGAACTGCCCGGCGATCCGGCCTCGCTCATCTCGCCCGCGGGGGAGAAGCCCGGCGCCGGATCGCTGCCCGACGACGCCGAGGTGTGCTCGTGCAACGGCGTCACCAAGGGTTCGATCTGCGGCGCCATCGCTGCCGGCGCCTGCGACATCGCGCAGGTCAAGAGCTGCACCAACGCCGGCACCACGTGCGGCGGCTGCCTGCCGACCATCAAGCAGCTGCTCGCCTCGTCCGGAGTGGTGATGTCGAAGGCGCTGTGCGAGCACTTCGAGCAGTCGCGCGCCGAGCTGTTCGAGATCGTGCAGGCCACCGACACACGCACGTTCTCCGCCCTGATCTCGAAGTACGGGACGGGCTCGGGCTGCGACATCTGCAAGCCCGTCGTCGCGTCGATCCTGGCGTCCACCGACTCGGACCACATTCTGCACCGCAACCAGGCGGGACTGCAGGACACGAACGACCACTTCCTGGCCAACATCCAGAAGAACGGCACCTACTCGGTGGTGCCGCGGATGCCCGGCGGCGAGTGCACGCCCGAACAGCTCATCGTCATCGGTGAGGTGGCCCGCGACTTCGGTCTCTACACGAAGGTCACCGGCGGTCAGCGCATCGACCTGTTCGGCGCGCGCGTCGAGCAACTGCCCGCGATCTGGAAGCGTCTCGTCGATGCCGGCATGGAGTCGGGTCAGGCGTACGGCAAGTCGCTGCGCACCGTGAAGAGCTGCGTCGGATCCACCTGGTGCCGGTACGGCGTGCAGGACTCCGTGGGTATGGCGGTCGACCTGGAGAACCGCTACCGCGGTCTGCGGTCCCCGCACAAGATCAAGTTCGGTGTGTCGGGCTGTGCCCGCGAATGCGCCGAGGCGCGCGGCAAGGACGTCGGCGTCATCGCCACAGAGAACGGCTGGAATCTGTACGTCGGCGGCAACGGCGGCCAGTCGCCGAAGCACGCCCAGCTGCTCGCGGGCGGGCTCGACGACGAGACCCTCATCCGGTACATCGACCGGTACCTGATGTTCTACATCCGCACCGCGGACCGGCTCCAGCGCACCGCGCCGTGGGTCGAGTCCCTCGACGGCGGACTCGACCATCTCAAGGCCGTGGTGTGCGAGGACAGCCTGGGCATCGCCGCCGAACTCGAGGCGGCCATGGCCAAGCACGTTCTGGGGTACAAGGACGAGTGGGCGGGTGTGCTCGAGGACCCGGAGAAGCTGTCGCGGTTCGTGTCGTTCGTCAACGCACCCGAAGAGGCCGATCCGACCGTCGCGTTCGACGACACGGGTGTCCGGAAGGTCCCGGTGTTGATGGGAATGCCGAAATTCGCAGCTTCTACATCGGAGTAATCCCCGCTTAACGCAGCGGAAACACCCACCACGAACTATGTATCCAAGCACGGATACACACCAGCCCGAAGGAGGACTGTGATGACCGTCGTCGACATGAACGTCCACAGTGCCAGTGGAACCAGGTTCGAAAGCGTCAAGTCAGGCCGTCTCGAATGGACGTCCGCGTGTCCGCTCAGCCAACTGATCCCCGGTCTCGGGGTGGCGGTGCTGCTGCGGGGCGGAGAGCAGGTGGCACTGTTCCTTCTCGAGGACGGATCCCTGCACGCCGTCGGCAACATCGACCCGTTCGGGCGCGCTGCCGTGATGTCGCGGGGCCTCGTGGGGGACCGGGCAGGGGAGCCCACCGTGGCGTCGCCCCTGCTCAAGCAGGTGTTCTCGCTGGTCGACGGTCGCTGCCTGGACGACGAATCGGTGCGGCTGCCCGTGTACGACGTGCGGGTGTGGGCCGGCGTCGTCCAGGTCCACAGCACGCACGCGTGAACGACGCGGCGCCGCTGTGCGGGTTCACGATCGGGATCACGGCGTCCCGGCGTGCGGAAGAGTTCGCCACACTGCTGACGCGGCGCGGTGCCACCGTGGTGCACGCTCCGGCCATCCGCATCATCCCGTTGGCCGACGACACGGAACTCGAGCGCGTCACGCGCCAGATCATCGACAACCCGCCGGAGATCGTCGTCGCGACCACCGGGATCGGTTTCCGCGGCTGGATGGAGGCCGCGGACGGCTGGGGTGAAGCGGAGGAGCTCGGGCGCGCGCTGGCCGCCAGCCGGCTGCTGGCCCGCGGACCCAAGGCAAAGGGCGCGATCCGGGCGGCGGACCTGCGGGAAGAGTGGTCACCCGCGTCGGAGTCGTCGGCCGAAGTGCTCGATCACCTGCTCGGCGAGGGCGTCGAAGGCAAGCGCATCGCGGTCCAGCTGCACGGGGCCACCACCGAATGGGAGCCGGTCGCGGACTTCTGCGAGGTGCTCCGCTGCGCGGGCGCCGACGTGATCGCCGTCCCCGTCTACCGGTGGACACCGCTCGAGGACCAGGCCCCGATGGACCGGATGATCGAACTGATCGCCTCCGGCGGTCTCGACGCGGTCAGCTTCACCAGCGCACCGGCGGTCGCCTCGCTGCTGACCCGCGCCAAGGAGACCGGAATGATCGAGATGGTGCTGCACTCGTTCCGGCACCGGGTTCTCGCCGCCTGCGTCGGACCGGTCACCGCCGGACCGCTCCGCGAGCTCGAGGTCCCGACGACCATGCCGGCACGCTCACGACTGGGTGCGCTCGCCCGGCACATCGCCGACGAGCTGCCGCGGCGGGCGAACAAGATCCACACCGCCGGACACGAGCTGAGCATCCGCGGCGGATGCGTCGTCGTCGACGGCGAGGTGCGCCAGTTGCCGCCCGCCGCGATGTCGCTGATGCGCACGCTCGGCGCCCGGCCCGGCCGGGTCGTCCCCCGGGACGAACTGCTCGCCGCACTGCCCGGAGGCGGCGGCGACACCCACGCCGTGGAAACGGCGGTGGCCAGACTGCGCGCGTCCCTGGGCGCACCGAAAGCAGTCCAGACGGTGGTCAAGCGGGGATACCGCCTCGCGCTCGATCCCGTCGACTGCGCCGATTCACGTGAGGAGGGACAGCAATGATGAACGAGACAGCACTGGTACTGGTGGCACACGGAACGCGGAGTCCCCGGGGCGTGGAAATGATCGCCGCGCTCGCCGACGCCGTCGCCGAGCAGGTCGGACCCACCCGGGTGTCCTTCGTGGACGTGCTCGGGCCGTCACCCGCCGAGGTGCTCCGAGACATCACCGGGCCCGCCGTCGTGGTGCCGGCGTTCCTCGCGTCGGGCTACCACGTCCACACCGACGTTCCGCGGGAGGTCGCCGACAGCGGCCATCCCTCCGTGGCCGTGACCCGGGCCCTGGGACCGGACCCCGTTCTCGCGGACGTCCTGCTGCGGCGTCTCGTCGATGCGGGCTGGCGGCCCGGCGACGCGGTCGTGCTCGCCGCGGCCGGCTCGTCCGACCCCCGGGCGCTGCGCGACGTCCGGCGCGCCGCGGCGATGCTGTCGGAACTCGTCGAGTCGCGGGTCCGGATCGGCTACGTCGCGACCGCGCAGCCGCGCGTCCCCGACGTGGTCGCCGGGTTGCGGGCCGACGGCGAGCAGCGGGTGTTCGTCGCGTCGTATCTCCTGGCCCACGGACTGTTCCACGCCCGCCTCGCCGATGCCGGTGCGGACGGGGTGGCCGAGCCGCTCGGCGTCGATCCGGCGATCGTCGATCTCGTCGCGGACCGCTACCGCAGCGGAATCCCGGCCGCGGTCCGCGCCCTGTCGTACCAGCGCTGAACCGCCCGGTCAGCGCGGCAGCGGCACCAGCTCGGCGAGATCACCGTCGGCGGCCCCCGCCGGGACCAGAGCCAGCGCTTCGCGGTCGATCAGGGCCGCGAGATGCGCCGTCCGGATTCCGGCGTCGACGCGCCACGTGCCGTCCGGTTGCGGGACGGCAGGCAGGATGCGGGTCGCGTCGCCGCTGACCTCCGACGCATTCGCGATGCGCCCCAGCTGAATCGGGGCCGGGGTGCGACCGGTGAGCGCGGCCGCGATGGACGGAACCGTGGTCAGCAGTGTCACGACCGCGGCGTACGGGTTGCCGGGCAGCCCGAGGACCACCCGGCCGTCGGGTAGCAGGGCGGTCACCTGTGAACCGCCCGGCCGGCACCGCACCCGCCCCACCACGATCCGGGCGCCCGCCCGGTCGAGCGACGCACGCAGCTGGTCGGCCGCGCCGCCGCCGGTGGCCCCCACGATCACGATCAGGTCGGGCCGGCGGACTTCCCGGAACAGCTCGTCGAAGCTGTCGGACGTGTCCCGCAGGTGCGTGTCGGCGACCGTGTGGATGCCGCACCACGAGAGGAACTGGGGGAGAACGGGGCCCAGGGCATCCCGCGTCTGCCCGTGCCGCAGTGGGCCGTCGCGCCGGATCTCGTCTCCCGTCACCACCACGTGCGCGCGCACGGGTCCGCGGACCCCGGCGGTGGTCACCTCCGCGCTCGCGGCCGCGGAGACGAGCGCGGGCGTGACGGCTGTCCCCTCCGCCGCGAGCCGATACCCTTCGTGCCAGTCCTCGCCGCGGCGCCGCGCGTCGTCGCGCACGGGGGCGTCGGTCCTGCGGGACAGTCGCCGTCCGTCGGAAGTGTCTGTCGTCACAGCGAATTCGTCCCGCACGACGGTGGAGGCGCCGTTGGGCAGGTGTGCCCCCGTCGCGATCCGCGCCGCCTCGCCCTCCGCCAGCTCGAGTTCCTCGTCACTGCCGGCGTACCGGATGGCGTCGCGCAGCACCCACGGACCGTCGCCCGCGACGGCGTATCCGTCCATGGCGGACACGGCGATACGCGGCAGGGCTTCGGCGGCGAGCAGCGGCTCGGCCAGCGTGGCGCCGAGCGATGCGCCGAGCGTCGCGGCGCGCGGTGGCAGTGGGGGGACCGCGGTCAGGATCGCGGTGCGGGCCTCGGCGACGGTGACGGGCACCGCCGCGGCCGTGCTGCGGGCCCGCTCGACGTCCTCCGGTGTGTCGCAGTCGGTGACGCCCCGGAAGAGCACCGTGTCGAACGATTCCGGGACGAGGGCCTTCATCGGCTGATTCACGGCCGAGCCGAGCGCGCGGAGCCGGTCGGTGAGCGCGCTGACGCGCCAGGCGGACAACAGGAACTGCAGTCGGCCCGACTCGTCGACCGCGAACACCGTGTCGGCGTCCTGCACGGCGGTGGCGAGGGCCTCGGCCATCGCCGGTTCCGCGAACGGCAGGTCCGACGCGAGCAGGATCACCCGGTCGCCCGGGTCGGCGTCGAGCACGGCCAGCCCGGCCGCCACTCCTGCGACCGGGCCGGCGCCCGGCGGCGTCTCCTGCGTCTGGAGCACTGTCGAATCGAGGTCGGTGCGGCGAGGTCCCACGACGACGATGCGCTCACAGTCGTCGACGGCGTCGAGAGCGGTGTCGAGCATCCGGCGTCCGCCGACCACCACGGCCGGTTTGTCGACGCCGCCCATCCGAGTGGCTCGTCCACCGGCGAGGACTATCGCGTGAACGGGCGCGGCAGAGTTCATTCCCTCATGCTGCCGCACACCCTCAGTCGCTGTGCAGGTGGCTGCGCGGAGGGCCGGCGAGCCCGGACCGTCCGCCCTGCGCCGTGCTGACGCAGAGCCAGGCCACCGACGCCAGACTGAGGGCGAGGAGGATTCCAATTACCAACATGAATCAATTGTCGGCCCAAAATGGACCGTGATTTCCAGTCCTCTGTGGAAAAGTGGCCTGTATGAGCAGTGAACCGGTCCGAACCGTCTCCGCGGCCGAGTTGGCGGTGCTGCTCGGCGCGGCACCCGCAGGCAGGCAGCCGCTGTACCGCGGTCTCGCCGACGCCCTCCGCGAGAGGGTCGCCGACGGATCCCTGGCCGTCGGAGTCCGGCTGCCCGCCGAGCGGGCCCTCGCGGAGGAACTCCGGCTCAGCCGGGTAACCGTCAGCGCCGCCTATCGCGAACTGAGGGAGGCGGGTTGGGCGTCGGCGCGGCACGGATCGGGGACGTTCGTGGCGATGCCGTCGGGTCCGCCCGCCTGGGGGAGCATGGTCGGGGCGCCGGTCGACGGCGTGATCGACCTCGTCAACGCCGCACCGGCGGCCGCTCCCGAACTCCGGGAGGCATACCTCGACGCCGTCGACGAGTTGCCCCGCTTCATGCTCCAGCACGGCTACCACCCCGGCGGGCTGACCACACTCCGGGCGGCGATAGCAGACCGCTACACGCGCCGCGGTCGCCCGACCACTGCAGACCAGATCCTCGTCACCGGGGGCGCGGGCGACGCCACCGAGGTGGTGTTCGAGGCACTGGTCGAGGCGGGCGACCGGGTCCTGATCGAGCACCCGACCTACCCCGGCGCGGTCGAATCCGTGCAGGCGGCCGGCGGCAGACCCGTTCCGGTGCCGATCGACGCGACCGACCCCGACGCATTCGTCGCCGAAGTGGACCGGGCCGCCCGGCAGAGTGCCCCCACGGTGGCGTACGTGATGCCGGACTTCTCCAATCCGTCGGGAGCCCGGGCCACCGCCGAGGGCAGACGGCGGCTGGCCGCGACCCTCGCCCGGCACGGAGTGGTGACCGTCGTGGACGAGGTGGCGGCCGACATCGTGCTGGACGGTCCGGACGACCTCGAGCCGTTCGGCGTCCCGGTCCCGGAATCGGCGACCGTGGCGATCGGCAGCCTCAGCAAGACCGTGTGGGGTGGTATCCGCATCGGCTGGGTGCGTGCGGAGGCTGCCCGCACCGCGCAGATGGCCAAGATCATGGCGCGCAGGCAACTGTCGGTCTCGGTGCTGGATCAGCTTGCGGCCGTGCGCCTGTTCGCCTGGCACGACCGACTGGTCGCACAGCGCCGCCACGATCTCCGGGTGCAGCGGGACGCGCTCGCGGCGGCGATCGACGAGCGGTTGCCCGGGTGGAGCTACGTGCTGCCCGCCGGGGGACTGTCCCTGTGGTGCCGGCTGCCTGCCGGTACGAGTTCGACGGACCTCGTCGCGGCCGCGCGGTCGCGGGGGCTGCTGCTGGCGCCGGGGCCGCGGTTCGGCACCGGCCATCTGTTCGACGACCATCAGCGGATGCCGTTCACGCGGCCGATGTCCGAATTGACCGCCGCCGTGAATGTCCTTGCCACGCTGGTCGTGTCCGTCGACGCCGCGATGTCCGCGGCGCCGACGCTCGTCGTGTGACGCGGGGTGGGTCACGGAAATGTATCTGTGAATCGAAGTATCGGTCAGAGACCTGTTCGGTACCGGGAAAGGGGCGGATCTTTATCGACGCTCTGGCATAGTGATGCCGTCGACCCGTCGCTGAAATGTGGGGTATGTCATGGGCTCGTTGTTCCGCAGATCCTTCGGCACAGTCGGTTCGGTCCTCGCACTGACCGCCGCCCTGTTCGGCGCCGGAACCTCCGCGGCACAACCACTGGTACCGTTGGCGCCCCTGCCGACACCACCTGCCGCCGACGCGATCTTCCCGGTCGCCGACCCGGACCCCTTCTACATTCAGCCCGCGGACATCGCCGACCACGCCCCGGGCGACGTGCTGAAGATCCGCCAGTTGCCGCCGTCGTACTACTTCCCCGGTAGTGCGATGTGGGAGTTGCTGTTCCGGACCACCGACTCCGAGGGCAGACCGATCGCGGCGAACACCACGTACGTGCTGCCCCCGAACCACGTCCCGGACGGCCCGCTGGTGTCGTATCAGCACATCATCAATTCGCTGGGCAACAAGTGCAAGATCGTCACCGAGCTGTACACCACCGACCCGCTGCACCAGATCCGGGAGGCCGCAGGACTCAACATCGCTCTCGCGCGCGGGTGGGCGGTGGCGCTGCCCGACCATCTGGGACCGCGGATGGCGTACGGCGCAGCCAAACTCGGTGGCCAGATCACGCTGGACGGCATCCGTGCCGTCCAGCGGGTTCCCGAACTGCAGGTTCAGAACAGCAAGGTCGGACTGGGCGGGTACTCCGGTGGCGGCATGGCGACGGCATGGGCGGCGGCGCTGGCCCCGAGCTACGCCCCCGACCTGAACATCGTCGGCGCCGCCGCAGGCGGCACCCCGATGAACCTGGTGAAGATGGCGGAGGCGCTGGGCACGAACCCGCACCCCGCGTTCGGTCTCGCGATGGCCGCCGCGCTCGGGCTCGAGCGCGAATACCCGGATCGCATCGACGTCAGCGGCCAACTCAACGACGAGGGCCGCTGGATGAAGCAGATGATCGGCAACGGATGCACCAACGAGATCATGCTGTTCGGGCTCGGGCGAAGCGCCTCCCAGATGACGGACAACACGAACTTCATGGACGATCCGGAAGCGTGGAAAGTGATGGAGGAGAACAGCCTGGAACTGTATCCGGGCGTGCCCACCACGCCGATCTTCGAATGGCACAGCCCGACGGACGCGCTGATCCCGGTCGATTCGATCGACACCACGCTGCGGCGGTACTGCGACGCGGGCACACCGGTGCAGACGCTGCTCACGCCGACACCCGACCATCTGTCGGCGGCGGCGCTGGGACTGCCCCAGGGGCTGGACTGGATGGACGCCCGGTTCCGCGGCGACCCCGCGCCGAGCACCTGCTGAGGCGGGTGGACCGTCAGCCGGGCGGATCGAACCGGTACCGCGCCGCCGCGAGATCCACGCGGCCGTCCCGGATGGGCACGCCCTCGAGTTCGAGCTTCGCGATCTGCTTGTGCGCGAGGTGCGGCGCCGGCCGCCCCGAGGCGCCCAGCACGCGGTGCCAGGGCAGGTCGGCGGAGTCGGTGCGCATGATCCAACCCACCGTCCGCGCACTCGACAGCCCGGCCGCCGACGCGATGTCACCGTAGGTGGCCACCCGGCCGGGCGGAATCGACGCGACGAGCGCGCGGACCGCCTCGACCTGTTCCTCCGTCGTCGCGACCATCAGAGGAGTGTGCGGATGAGCGCGGCCACCTCGTCGGGCCGGGCCTGCGGCACCATGTGGTCGCAGTCGAGGTCGACGGCGGTGAGGTTGTCGCCCAGGTGGCCGACGAGGGCCGTGCGGAACTCGGGTGTGACGTACGGCGGCTGCACCTTCGATGCCTGCACGAGCACGGTCGGCAGGTGCGCGGGCGGAAGAACAGCCTCGCGGGCGAGTTCGCCCCACGCCGTGACGACGGCCGGGGTGGACAGTCGCCAGTTGACCCGGCCGTTCTCGAGGGGCACCAGGTGTTCGGCGATCTCGTCCTCGAGGACGTCGCGGGCCACCTCGCCCCACGAGCCGTGAAGCTTGTCGGACCGGGCCTCCTCGACGTCGGTGTAGTCGGGGGAGGAGATGGTGAGATCGGCCACCGACTGCATCTGCGCGGGATCGAGCCCGATCGCCGGGTCGAGCAGCACGAGGCCGCGGACCCGGTCGGGGACCGCGCGCGCCAGGTGCAGCGCGAGGGCGCAACCGAACGAGTGGCCCACCACCAGGACCGGTCCCCGGGCGTGCGCGTCGAGGGTGTCGACGAGGCTCGCGACGTGGGCCTCCAGGTTCCACGGCGGCGACCACGTCGAGCGGCCGTGCCCGAGCAGGTCGGGGGAGATCCACCGGGCGTCGGGCAACTGGTCGGTGGCCAGCGCCTCCCACCGTCTGCCGTGACCGGTGAGTCCGTGCAGGGCGAGGATCTCCGTGCCGTCCTCGGCGCCGAACAGGTACGTATTCAGAGCTGACACGTGACCCATGATGCCGGATCGGGGCGCCGCAGGAGATGTCGGACCGTTCTGGTGGAATGCTGCCCATGACGGAATCGGCGGTGCGCACCAGGACGTCGGCTCCCCGGGCCCGGCTCGTGCACCGCCCGAGCCCCGACCGCCCGGCCCGGGTGTGGGACGACTCCACGCAGCGGGTCCTCACCGCACCGCCCCTCGGCATGGGCTGGAATCCGTGGCAGGTGCTCGGCGGCCCGGGAACCGGCAAGACGTCGCTGCTCGTCGACGTCGCGGTGGACCGGATCGCGGGCGGCGAAGACCCGGAGTCGGTGCTCGTCCTGACGCAGTCGAAGCGAGCGGCGGGCCGGGTGCGCGAAGAGGTGACCGCCGCCCTCATCGGCCACGACGAGCACCACGGGCCCCGGGCCACGCGCGAACCGCTCGTCCGCACCGTCCACTCCTACGCGTTCGCGGTGCTGCGGTTGCAGGCCGCCGCCCACGGCAATCCGCCGCCGCGCCTCATCACCGGCGCCGAACAGGACGCCGTGCTCCGCGAGATGTTGCAGGGCGACATTGCGGACGGCGGCGAGATGTGGCCCGAACGTCTGCGTCCCGCACTGGCGCTGGGCGGCTTCGCCGTCGAACTGCGCGATCTCATGTTGCGCTCGAGCGAGCGGGGACTCGGCCCGGAAGATCTGATCAAGCTGGGCCGGCGGCACAACCGCTCCGAGTGGGTGGCGGCGGGCATGTTCGCCGCCCGGTACGAGCACGGCATGCTGCTGCGCGGAGCGGTGGGTGTCGAGGCCCCCGAGGCCACGGCGCCGGCGCTGGACGCGGCCGAACTCATCGGTGCGGCCCTCACCGCGTTCGCCACCGATCCGGACCTGCTGAGCGCGGAACGGACCCGGGTGCGGCACCTGCTCGTCGACGACGCCCAGCACCTCGATCCGCAGGCCGCGGAACTGGTCCGGCTCGTCGGCACCGGTACCCGCACCACGGTCGTGGCCGGCGACCCGGACCAGTCGATCTACGGCTTCCGCGGGGCCGACCCCACGTTCCTCACCGGCCTGGCCGACAAGGGCGATTCCCGACAGGTGCTGCTCCCGGTCAACTTTCGCAGTTCAGCGGAGGTCGCGGCCACCGCGGCCCGCATCACGTCCCGCCTTCCCGGGCACCTGCCCCACCGGATCTGGGCCCCGTCGCAGGACGGCGGCAGGACGTCGGTCCGGGTCCTCGGCACCGCGGCGAAGGAGGCCGCGCTGATCGCCGACACCCTGCGCCGCGCCCACCTCCTCGACGGCGTGCCGTGGACGGAGATGGCGGTGATCGTGCGCTCGGTTCCGCGGGCGCTGGCGCCGCTCCGGCGGGCACTGCTGAGCGCGGGCGTGCCCGTCACCACCGCGGCGTCCGAGTTGCCGCTGGCCCGTCAGCACGGGGTGTCGGGGCTGATGCTGGTGCTGCGGGCACTGTCGGGGCAGGAATTCACGGGCGAGGATGCGCTCGCCCTGCTCGCCGGCCCGGTCGGCGGCGCGGAACCCGTGGCGCTCCGGCGTCTTCGCCGGGGTCTGCGGCGCGCCGAGCTGGCCTCCGGCGGCGACCGCGACTCCGCGGAACTGCTCCGTCTCCTGCTGGTCGGCGAGACGGACAGCACCCGCAGGGTCACGGCGAAGCTGACCGACGTCGAAGCGGCGTCCCTGAACCGGGTGCTGTCCGTGCTGCGCAAGGCGAGGGTTCCGCTGGGGCGCGGGCGCGGCATCGAGGACGTGCTGTGGGCGGCCTGGCAGGCCACCGGACTCGAACGTCGCTGGTCGGCGGCCTCCGCTCGCGGCGGTCCGATCGGGG
>NZ_JBHUSF010000008.1:0-10705 GCF_042673295.1 Rhodococcus sp. NPDC057014 | reverse complement strand
CGCAGGCCGATCGCGACCTCGACGCCGTGGTCGCCCTGTTCGACGCCGCGGCGAGTTACGTCGACCGCCTCCCGCGCGCGCAACTCGCCGGGTTCGTCGACTACCTGACCGGACAGGCGATTCCCACCGCGCGCACCGTCTCCGTCGTTCCGGGCGACGCCGTGTCGGTGCTCAGCGCCCACTCCGCCGCCGGCCGTGAATGGGACGTCGTCGCGGTCGCGGGGGTGCAGGAAGGGCTGTGGCCGAGCCTGCGGGCGCGCGGAAGCCTGCTCGGCACCGAGGCGCTGATCGACCTCACGGGCGGCGTGTCCGACGGCAGCGAAACTGCCGCCGACCGGATGTCGCGCACCGCACCGCTGCTGGCCGAGGAACGTCGGCTGTTCCTGGTGGCCTGTAGCCGGGCGCGGCGGAGTCTGCTCGTCACCGCGGTCGACTCGGCCAGCGGCGACGCCGACCTCGTCCACTCCCGTTTCGTCGACGAACTGCTCGCCGGAGAACAGGATTCGGACGTCGAGGAGGCGGTCGTGCCCGCGGAGGATCCGGCGACCCGGGTCCTGGCCCTGCCCGCCCTCGTCGCCGAACTGCGCAGCGTGGTCTGCGATCCGGACGTCGCCGAATCCGACCCTGCCCGCCAGGACCGCGCCGCCCGCCAACTCGCCCGGCTCGCCGAGGCCGGGGTGCGCGGCGCACACCCGGACCAGTGGTACGGCACCGCCGAACCGAGCACCGGGGTGGCGTTGTGGAATGCGGAGGACGGGCCGGTGTCGCTGTCGCCGTCCACCGTCGACCTGCTCAACACCTGCCCGTTGCGGTGGCTGCTCGAACGCCACGGCGGCCGGGACGGCGACAACACCCACGCCATCGCCGGAACGCTCGTGCACACGCTGGTGCAGGCGCTCGCAGGCCGCATCCCACCCGATCAGGTGGAACGTGCGCTCGAGAACGCCTGGGAATCGATCGATCTCGGCTCCCAGTGGTACTCGCGGCGCGAACTCGACCGCACCCGGGACATGCTCGCCACGTTCACCGCCTGGCTCGGGAACACCCGGTCCGAACTCACCGAGGTCGGCGTCGAGGTGGCCGTCGACGGCGTCCTCGAGCCGCGCGAGGAGGGTTCCCCGAAGATCCGGCTGCGGGGGCGGATCGACCGGCTCGAACGCGACGCCGAGGGCAGGCCCGTGATCGTCGACGTGAAGACCGCCCGCTCACCCGTCACCAAGGACGACGCCCAGCAGCACGCCCAGCTGGCGGCCTACCAGGTGGCGGCGGCCACCGGTGCGATCGACGGGGAGCCGGCGTCGAAACCCGGTGGGGCGCGGCTGGTCTTCGTCGCCAAACCGCACAAGAAGGAAGGCGCGACGCAGCGGGTGCAGGCACCGCTGTCGGAGGAGGACCTCGAGACGTGGCTCGCGGTCATCCATGCGGCGGCGGCCGCCACCAGGGGTCCGGAGTTCCTCGCCCGCGTCAACGACGGATGCAGGCACTGCCCGGTGCGGACGAGTTGTCCCGCGCACGACGAAGGACGGCAGGTGACGTCGGAATGACCATCCGAATCGACCCGGTGGAACTCGCGATCGGACTGGGACAGCATCCGCCGACCCCGGAACAGGCCGCCGTCATCGCGGCCCCCCTCGGCCCGACCCTCGTCGTCGCGGGGGCAGGCGCGGGCAAGACCGAGACGATGGCCGCCCGCGTCGTGTGGCTGGTGGCCAACGGGGTCGTCGACCCCGAGGCGGTGCTGGGTCTGACGTTCACCCGCAAAGCGGCGCAGCAGCTGACCGCCCGGATCAGAAAACGCCTTGCCCGGCTTGCGGGTTCGGACCTGCTCCGCCGGGTCGACCCGAGCGGTGACCTCCGGTCGCGCATCCTCGCCGGCGAACCGGAGGTCGGCACGTACCACTCCTACGCCGGGCGATTGCTGTCCGAGCACGGGCTCCTGCTGCCCATCGAACCGTCGGCGACGCTGCTGTCGGAGACGGAACTGTGGCAGCTGGCGCACCGGGTGGTCAGTTCGTGGGACGGCGACCTCGACACCGACAGGAATCCGGCGTCCGTCACCGAGGCCGTGCTCGCGCTGGCCGGGCAGCTCGCCGAGCACCTCGTCGAACCGGACGACCTGCGGGAGGCGCACACCGAACTCGACAAGCTCGTCCACACCCTGCCCGCCGGACCGCGGCAGCGCGGCGGTCCTGGTAAGGAACTGCTCGACATCCTCGACACCCAGCACCGCCGGGTCGAACTCCTGCCACTCGTGCAGCGACTGTCGGACACCCTGCGACGGGAAGGCGCACTCGACTTCGGCAGCCAGATGTCGCTGGCGGCACGCGTGGCCGCGGACCACCCCGAGGTCGGCCTCGCCGAGCGCACCCGTTTCCGGGTGGTGCTGCTCGACGAGTACCAGGACACCGGGCACTCACAGCGAGTGCTGCTGTCCTCGCTGTTCGGCGGCGGACTCGACGGTGAACTGGCGCTCACCGCGGTGGGCGACCCCATGCAGTCGATCTACGGCTGGCGCGGTGCGTCGGCGGCCAACCTGCCCCGCTTCGCCACGGATTTCCCGCTGACGAACGGGGATCCGGCGCCGACCCTGGAGTTGCTCACCAGCTGGCGCAACCCGCCGGAGGCCCTGGCGCTGGCCAACATGGCGTCGGCGTCCCTGCGGGAGCGGGGCGTGGCGGTCAGCATGCTGCGGGCGCGACCGCAGGCCGTACCCGGGGACGTGCGCCTGGCCCTCACCGGTGATGTCGTGCAGGAACGCGAATGGGTGGCCGACCGCATCGCCGAACAGTACGCGGACGCCGCGAATCGGGGCGAGGATCCGCCGACCGCCGCCGTGCTGATCCGGCGCAACGCCGACGCGGCACCGATCGCGGAGGTACTGCGGTCGCGGGGTCTGCCGGTCGAGGTGGTCGGTCTCGGCGGTCTGCTCCACACACCCGAGGTGGCCGACGTCATCGCGATGCTCCGGGTCGTCGCCGACCCCATGGCGGGCAGTGCCGCCGTCCGGATGCTGACCGGGGCGAGATGGCAGATCGGGGCGGCCGACCTGACGGCGCTGTCGCGGCGAGCGTCCGAACTCGCCATCGGAACCGGCTACGGCACCACCGGCGCCGTCACGGATTCGGCCGCTCTCGCCGACGCCGTCGGCGAGGCGCTGCCCGGTGAACACGCGGAGCAGGCGGGGCTGGCGGACGCGCTGGCGGATCCCGGACCCGCCGAACGCTATTCGCAGGTCGGCTACGCGCGGATCACCGCGGTGGCGGCCGAGTTGGCGTCGCTGCGCGAGCGGATCGGGCAACCGCTCACCGAACTGGTGGCCGAGGTCGAACGGGTACTGGGGATCGGCATCGAAGCGCAGGCCCGGACACGGCAGTCTGCGTGGGGGAGCGCGGGCCGTGAACATCTCGACGCCTTCGCCGACGTCGTCGCCGGTTACGCGAACCGCACGTCGGCCACCGTCACCGGACTGCTCGCCTTCCTGTCCGCCGCGGAATCGGTCGAAAAAGGCCTGGCGCCCGGCGAAGTCGAAGTGGACCCGCACCGCGTCCAGGTGCTGACCGTGCACTCCGCGAAGGGGCTGGAGTGGGAAGTGGTGGCGGTGCCGCACCTCACGGCCGGCGTCTTTCCGTCGCGGACCGCGTCCGGGTCCTGGCTCGGTGCGCTCGGCGAACTGCCCCCGTCGCTGCGCGGAGACCGGGCGCGGCCGGGCGAGTCGGCCGACGGCGTACCCGTCCTCGAACTCGAGAACCTGTACGACCGGAAAGACCTCGAGGAGGCCGTGAAGGCGCACAAGTCGGCGCTGGCGGCCCGCCGACTGGACGAGGACCGCCGGTTGTTCTACGTCGCCCTCACCCGCACCGAGCGGGTGCTGTTCGCTTCGGGTCACCACTGGGCAGAATCGGGAACCGAGCCGAAGGGGCCGTCGGAGTTCCTCACCGAACTGCGCGACACGGTGACGGACGAGGCCCACGAGGGGATCGGGATCGTCGATCTCTGGGCGCCCGCGCCCGAACCCGAGGAGCAGAACCCGCTGACCAGCACGCCCAAGTCGGCTGTGTGGCCGCGGGATCCGCTCGGTCTCCGCCGGGAGGCGGTCGAGCGTGGTGCGGCGCTGGTCGTCGCGGCGCTGAAGAACGTCGGCAAGCAGGCGCCGGTGGACGAGGACGAGGACGAGGACGAGGATCTCGAGAACTGGGCGGCCGACGTCGACGCCCTCCTCGCGGAGCGGGAAGCGCGTGCGAACGCCCGCACCGAGATCGTGTTACCCGGCCAGCTGTCGGTGAGCCAGCTCGTCGAACTGGAGGCCGACCCGGACGCCCTGGCCGCCCGGCTGCGGCGGCCGCTGCCGTTCCCGCCGAACCCGCTCGCCCGGCGCGGTACCGCGTTCCACGCCTGGGTGGAACGCCGCTTCGGAGCCACCCGGCTGCTCGATCTCGACGAGCTGCCCGGCGCCGCCGACACGGGGGCGGGCCCGGACACCGATCTCGCGACGTTGCAGGACGCGTTCCTGCGCTCGCCGTGGGCCGACCGCAACCCGACGGAGGTCGAGGTGCCGTTCGAGACCTCGGTGGCGGGGACGGTGCTGAGGGGACGGATCGACGCGGTGTTCAGCGACCCCGACGGCGGGTGGACGGTGATCGACTGGAAGACCGGCGCCGAACCGAGCGCGGCCAACGAGAAGGCCGTCGTGATGCAGCTCGCCGCGTACCGGCTGGCGTGGGCCGAGCTGATGAACGTTCCGATCGAGCGGGTGCGCGCCGCATTCCACTACGTGCGGACCGGACGGACGATCGCACCGGACCGACTCCCCGGCGCCGACGCGCTCGCCCGACTCCTCAGCACCGCCGGCGCCGGCGAACCGGATCCCGCCGACGATGGTCCCGGAGACGAATTCAGGCGTGACGCCGAGCTTTGAGGGCCTCGGTGACCAAGGGGATCTGCAGTGGAAGACGCAGCAGCGCACCGGTTTTCTGCACGGTCGTCGTCTTCGGGCTCTTCAGCCAGTCCACTGCCATGTTGATGTTGGCGGGGAAGACGGCGACGAACAGCAGAGCGGCGAGTCCGCCACCGAGCCTGCGGGTGCGCGGCACGGCCAGCGCGGTGCCGATCGCGAGTTCGGCGACCCCGGACACGTAGGTGTAGGTGCGGGCGTCGCCCGGTAACTGTGTGGGGACCGTGGAATCGAAGAATTTCGGGGCGGCGAAGTGCATCGTGCCCGCGCCCAGCAGCAGTGCGGCGAGACGGAGTGCGGGCTTCTGGCTCGGTCGTGGTGTGATGCTCTCTCGTTGCATGACGCCAGCTTGCCCGAACCACCCGGTTCGCGACAACGAGGCTCCGACGTGTGTCCGGTGGGACAATCGGGGTTAGGCTGCCAGCCGATGTCGGAGTTCAGTGCAACGTGGAGACGAACATATGGCCGGTAGGCTGCGTGAGAGATTGAGCAGGTCGGACACCCTCACCGACCGGCCGGACTTCGCGTTGGTGGGTGTACTCCGGATTCCGGAGTTGCAGACCAGTCCGGCGAGGGCGATCTACCGCCGGGTGGGGATCGCCCTGGCGGCGTTGGCGTTGGCGGTTCTCATCGTCTACATCGACCGGGCGGGCTACCGCGACGCGCAGGACAACGAACTGTCGTTGCTCGACTGCATCTACTACGCGACGGTGTCGTTGTCGACGACGGGATACGGCGACATCACGCCGTTCACACCGTCGGCACGGCTCGTCAACGTCCTCCTGATCACGCCTCTTCGAATCTTCTTCCTCATCGTCCTGGTCGGTACGACCCTCTCCGCGCTCACGGAGAGCTCCCGGCAGGCGTTCAAAATTCAGCGTTGGAGGCAGCACGTGCGCAATCACACCGTGGTGATCGGCTACGGAACCAAGGGACGCACCGCGATCGACGCGATGCTCGGCGACGACGTTCCGCCGTCGGAGATCGTGGTCGTGGACACCGACCACGCCGTGCTCGACTCGGCGGCCAGCAAGGGCCTGGTCACGGTCCACGGATCCGCCACCAAATCGGACGTGCTCCGATTGGCGGGCGCGCAGAACGCGTCGGCGATCATCGTCGCCGCCAACCGCGACGACACCGCGGTGCTGGTGACGCTGACGGCGCGAGAGATCGCACCGAAGGCGAAGATCGTTGCCGCGATCCGCGAATCCGAGAACACGCACCTGCTCCGGCAGTCCGGCGCCGATTCGGTGGTCGTGTCCTCCGAGACCGCGGGCAGGCTCCTCGGCATCGCCACGAAGACGCCGAGCGTCGTCGAGATGATGGAGGACCTCCTGACTCCGGAGGCGGGTTTCGCGATCGCAGAGCGCCTCGTGGAGCGCGACGAGATCGGCGGCTCCCCACGTCACCTCGCGGACATCGTGCTCGGTGTGGTGCGGGACGGCCGGTTGATCCGGGTCGGCTCGCCGGAGGTCGATTCGATCGAGGAGAACGACCGACTGCTGTACATCCGTCGGGTCGCCAACTGATCGGCAGTAGTGTCGACGGCGTGACTGCATTCCGGCTCAACGACACCCCGCTCCTGTCCCGCTCCGCCGTCGGGCGGGCCGAGGAATTGCGTTCGGACACGGACGCGCTGCGTGCGGGCTGGCGGGATGCGCTGCTGCTGCGGGTCAATCACCGCGGACAGGTGCGGGTGGGGGACGACGGTCTGGTCTTCGCGGACGCCACCGAACTCGGCCCCGAACCGAAACCGGGGGCGGTGTTCCTCGGCGTCCGCAAGGACCGGCACGTGTGGGCGGTGCGGGTGCAGGCGCTCACCGGCGAGCTGGCCGATCTCCGGATTCTGGGCGGCACGCTGGACGACGCCGACGCCGGTGTGCTCACCGGCGCCCTCGCCATGCTCAACTGGCACGACAGCGCGGGCTTCAGTGCGCTCGACGGCGCGGCATCGGAACCGACGATGTCGGGGTGGTCGCGGATCTCGACGAGCACCGGTCACGAGGAATTTCCCCGCACCGATCCGGCGGTCATCTGCCTCGTGCACGACGGCGGGGATCGTGTGCTCCTGGCCCGGCAGCCCACGTGGCCGCCGCGGCGGTTCTCGATCCTGGCCGGATTCGTCGAGGCCGGTGAATCCCTCGAGACGTGCGTCGTCCGGGAGATCAGGGAAGAGGTGGGTGTCGACGTTCGTGACGTGCGCTACCTCGGCAGCCAGCCGTGGCCGTTCCCCCGTTCGGTGATGATCGGGTTCGCGGCCGTCGGCGATCCCGACGCCCCGCTGACGTTCGCGGACGGCGAGATCGCCGAGGCCCGGTGGTTCACCCGGGACGAGGTGCGCACGGCACTCGAACTCGGCGACTGGGCGTCGGACACCGACGCCACGCTGCTGCTCCCGGGCTCGATTTCCATCGCGCGCGGAATCATCGAGTCCTGGGCTGCGGCAGCGACGGAGTCCTAGACGCCGAGAAGCTGCTTGACCTGCGCCAACGACGGGTTGGTGGCGGTGCTGCCGTCGGCGAACTTGACGGTGGGCACGACGTGGTTGCCGCCGTTGACGCTGCCGACGAACTCCGCCGACGCCGGATCGTCCTCGATGTCGATCTCCACGTAGCCGATGCCGGATTCGTCCAGCTGCGTCTTCAGGCGCCGGCAGTAGCCGCACCAGGTGGTGGAGTAGATGGTCAGGGCCGGGGTGTCGGTAGCAGTCACGGCGGATATAACACCACGAGCCCGCCGTGTGTTCCCACTGCGGTGTTCGTCCGCTTCGCGCCGTGTCGGTCGCCCCTGTCATGATGGACGCCATGTCAGCAGCCGGCGCAGCAGAGGTGACGACTACCGGTCTCGATCCCGAACAGTCCGCAGCGGTCCTCGCTCCCCGGGGCCCGGTGTGTGTGCTGGCGGGTGCCGGAACAGGCAAGACCCGGACCATCACCCGGCGGATCGCGCACCTCGTGGCCAGCGGGCACGTCGCCGCGGGGCAGGTGCTGGCGGTGACGTTCACGGCGCGCGCGGCGGGCGAGATGCGCGGACGGCTGCGCGGCCTCGGCATCGGCGACGGGGGAGCGCAGGTCCAGGCACGCACGTTTCACGCCGCCGCGCTGCGGCAGCTGAGGTACTTCTGGCCGCAGGTGGTCGGCGACACGGAATGGCGGCTGCTGGACCGCAAGTTCGCGGTCGTGTCGTCCGCCGCCGGACGGGTCGGCCTGTCCACCAGCACGGAGAGCATCCGAGACCTGGCGAGTGAGATCGAGTGGGCCAAGGCCTCGCTGATCGCGCCCGAGGACTACCCGCGTGCGGTGGCGAAGTTACGCCGGGAGGCGCCGGTCGACGCCGCCAAGGTCGCCGAGGTGTATCACGGCTACGAACAGCTCAAGGCCCGCGGCCAGGACGGGATGCTCCTCGATTTCGACGACCTCCTGCTCCACACGGCGGCGGCACTCGAAGAGCATTCGGCCGTCGCGGAGGAGTTCCGCGACCGCTACCGCTGCTTCGTGGTCGACGAATACCAGGACGTCACCCCGTTGCAGCAGCGTGTCCTCGACGCCTGGCTCGGGGAGCGGGACGACCTCACCGTCGTCGGCGACGCCAACCAGACCATCTACTCGTTCACCGGCGCCACACCGAATTACCTGCTCGACTTCTCGCGCCGGTTCCCCGAGGCCACCGTCGTGCGTCTCGAGCGCGACTACCGTTCGACCCCCGAGGTCGTGTCGATGGCGAACCGGGTGATCGGCGCGGCGCGCGGCCGGATCGCGGGCACCCGTCTGCAACTGATCGGGCAGCGCGACTCCGGGCCGGAACCCAGTTTCGTCGAGTTCGACGACGAACCGGCGGAGGCCGCCGGGGTGGCGCGCACGATCAAGCGGCTCATCGCGTCCGGCACCCCGGCGGCGGAGATCGCGGTCCTGTACCGGATCAACGCCCAGTCCGAGGTGCACGAGCAGGCGCTGACGAAACTCGACATCCCGTACCAGGTGCGCGGCGGTGAGGGTTTCTTCACCCGCACCGAGGTGCGTCAGGCCGTGGCGGCGCTGCGCCAGGCCGCGGGCCGCGACGACCTGCCCGACGCGGTCGGCGCCGACCTCGTCACGCTGGTCCGCGCCGTCCTCGTCCCGCTGGGGCTGACGGACGCCGAACCGGCGGGTGCGCAGGCCCGCGAGCGGTGGGCCTCCCTGTCGGCGCTCGTCGCGCTCACCGAGGAACAGCTGACCCAGGACCCGGAGCTGACCCTCGACGCACTGCTGCGCGAGCTGAGTCTGCGGGCGGAGGCGCGGCACCCACCCGTCGTGCAGGGTGTGACCCTCGCGTCGCTGCACGCCGCGAAGGGTCTCGAATGGGACGCCGTGTTCCTCGTCGGCCTCACCGACGGAACGCTGCCCATCCAGCACGTGCTCGGCGACGCCAACTCGGCACCCGACGACGCGGCCGTCGAGGAGGAACGCCGGTTGCTGTACGTCGGCGTCACCCGTGCCCGCGAGCACCTGCAGATGTCGTGGGCGCTGTCCCGGAACGAGGGCGGCCGCAAGTCGCGGCGCCGTTCGCGGTTCCTGCACGGACTCATTCCCGAAGACTCACCGGCTTCGCGGATCGCGGCGCCGGTCAAGAGCAACAAGAAGCGTCCCCGGTGCCGGCTGTGCGGAAAACAACTGATCGGGACGACCGCGACCATGCTCGGTCGCTGCGAGGGATGCCCGTCCAACGTCGACGTGGAACTGCTCGAATCGCTGCGGTCGTGGCGGCTCGAGAAGTCGAGGGAACTGAAGGTCCCGGCGTACGTGGTGTTCAGCGACAACACGTTGACGGCTCTCGCCGAGCAGCGCCCGCAGGACGATCGCGGGCTCGTCGCGATCCCCGGGATCGGTGCGAAGAAGCTCGAGCAGTTCGGCGAAGACGTCCTCGGTGTGATCAAGGGAAGCGCTACTCGCTGAACGACTCCCGCACGCGGGCGACATAGCACGCATCACCGCAGGTCAAAAATAGGTTGTGCGGTTCTGGAGAATTGCCTACTGTGGTTTCAGTGCGCGGGGAGACCCGTGTGGTTCACATCGGATCGAGAAGAAATGGAGGTGGCAGTGAAATGACGAAATTCCAAGCACATGAGACGGCAGTCGCTGCTGCCTCCGCGTTGTTCGGCATGAACGCGGCGGAACCGGCACCGGCGATCGTCTGGTCGGCAGCCCGTCGTCGTCCCGCAACAGCAGTCGAGTCCGTGTATCGGAGTTGTCGAGGAATTCCTCGATAGATCAACTCCCACCGTCTTTTCAAGGCCACGGACCCGCATCGCGGACCGTGGCCTTCGTAGTTCGAGCACCTTTCCCGCTCGCAGCCTCGGCTCTGGTTCGCACCCATTTCAACGAACCGAAGAGAATAACCGTCGCAATGAGAGCAGAGGAGAACGACGTGTCTACCGTGACATGCCGAGGGGTATCCGAAACCTCAACCGCCACAAGCGGATTTGTTCAGATAGTGACTGCGCGTGGTGACCTGCCGTGCCGGGTCGACGACCCCGACCTGTGGTTTGCGGACTCTCCCACCGAGCTGGAGCAGGCGAAGGCGCTGTGCGCGTCGTGCCCGATCCGCTCCCGCTGCCTCGACGCCGCCCTCGATCGAGGTGAGCCGTGGGGCGTGTGGGGTGGGGAGATCTTCGACCAGGGTGTCGTGATCGCCCGCAAGCGTCCCCGTGGACGTCCCCGCAAGACGCCGGCTCTGGTGTGTGCGTAGCACCTGTGAGTACTTGTCAACCGCCCGCGG
>NZ_JBHUSF010000007.1:0-79023 GCF_042673295.1 Rhodococcus sp. NPDC057014 | reverse complement strand
GGTCGGGGTGCGTCCGATCTCGATGTCGATCATGCATCACTCGCTTCCCCGCGCCCCTGCCACGATGTGTCTCACGACCACCCTGGCAACAAACGTTTCGCGCCCGAGAACGGGTGCGGCTACCCGAAACGGGTGCGTCCGCTCCGGCCTCGGGGCACCGGGGGTGTCAGGTGGCGGTGGCCGACACGAGCGCGGCGGCGATTTCGGGCGCGGCGGCGATGGCGAGTGCGGGGAGTGCCTGAACGTTGAGTTCGATCAGTTCTTCGCGGGTCAGGTGCGGGTCGCGCAGCCAGGTGATCGTGACTTCCTCGACGTAGGCGATCCAGCCCCGGACGGCGAGTTCGACTGCCCGGGTGGGTTCGATGCCGATCGCGGGCAGTTGTTCGAGGGTGCGCTCGGACATCACCGCGCGGGTCTGCTCGAAGACGGCCCGCATGTCCGGGTCCCCACTCGCCGTTCCCCGCAGGAGCGAGACGTACGTGCCCCGGTTCTCGGTGACGTAGTCGACGTACGACGCGAGCACCGAGCGCAGGATCTGCATCGGGTCGCGCGCTTCCTCGACGTACGGGTCGGGTGCGGTGCGGGCGAGCATCTCGCTGCTGGTGTGCCGCACGATCTCGAGATGGAAGTCGTGTTTCGAGGCGAAGTAGTGGAACAGCAGGCCGCGGGAGACGCCGGCCTGATCTGCGATGTCCTCGACGGAGATCTGCTCGAGCGGGCGCTGCGCCAGCATCTTGGCGCCGAGGTCGATCAGTTGCGCGCGCCGTTGTTCGGGGCTGAGACGGGTCCGCTTCACAACGTCCATGAGACAAGACTACTGAATGGAGGTCAATAGGCTATTGACTGCCCCTCAATAGCGCCCTATGGTTGCTTACATGAGTCTTCCCGTCACAGATACTTCCGCCCCCACCGCAGGTGTCCGCCACGTCGACACACTGATCATCGGCAGCGGGTTCGCCGGCCTCGGCGCGGCGATCAAGCTGACCCAGGCAGGCAAGACCGACTTCCTCGTGCTCGAACGCGGCACCGAGGTCGGTGGTACCTGGCGGGACAACACGTATCCGGGTGCGGCGTGCGACGTTCCCTCGCATCTGTACTCCTACTCGTTCGCGCTCAACCCGGAGTGGACCCGGTCGTTCTCCACGCAGCCCGAGATCCAGAAGTACATCCAATCGGTGGCGGACAAATACCAGGTGCGCGACAAGCACCTCTTCGGCTGTGACGTGCAGTCCGCCCACTGGAACGAGGCGACCACTCGCTGGGAGGTCAGCACCACGAAGGGAAACTTCGTCGCGAAGGTGGTCGTCTCCGCGGTCGGCGCACTGTGCGAGCCGTCCCTCCCGGACATCAAGGGCATCGAAGGCTTCGAGGGCGAGATCTTCCACTCCGCCCGCTGGAACCACGACGCCGATCTGACGGGCAAGCGCGTCGCCGTCATCGGCACCGGCGCCTCGGCCATTCAGATCGTGCCCGCCATCGGCAAGAAGGTGTCGCACCTCGACGTGTACCAGCGCACGGCGCCGTGGATCCTCCCCCGGGCGGACCGCGAGTACACGACGCTCGAACACACCGCGTTCAAATACCTTCCCGGCTTCCAGAAGCTGTGCCGCACCGGCATCTACTGGATGCGCGAGAGCCAGGTCGTCGGACTTGCGAAGGCACCGGTCTTCATGAAGCCGCTGCAGCTCGCGGCCGAACGCCACCTGCGCCGCCAGATCAAGGACACGGTGCTGCGCAAGAAGGTGACGCCGAACTTCCAGATCGGCTGCAAGCGCATGCTGATCTCGAACAACTACTACCCCACCCTCGCGCAGGACAACGTCGACCTGGTGACCGACGGCATCGCCGAGGTCACGGCCAACGCGGTGGTCTCGAAGGACGGCACCGTCCGCGAAGTCGACGCCATCGTCGTCGCCACCGGCTTCCACGTCACCGACTCCCCCACGTTCGAGGGCATCTTCGGCAAGGACGGCCGCTCGCTCGCCGAGGTCTTCGACGAGGGCGGGCAGCAGGGTTACAAGGGCGCCGCGATCGCGAACTTCCCCAACATGTTCTTCCTGGTCGGCCCGAACACGGGTCTGGGCCACACCTCGATGGTCTTCATGATCGAGTCGCAGCTCAACTACCTCGTCGACGCCCTGCAGACGATCGACAAGTACGGTATCGGCAAGATCGAGGTCCGTCAGGACGCCCAGGACCGGTACAACGCCGACCTCCAGGAGAAGCTGTCGCACAGCGTCTGGAACAACGGCGGGTGCGCGAGCTGGTACCTCGACAAGCACGGCAACAACACCACCCTGTGGCCGGGCTTCACGTTCCAGTTCCGGAACGAGACCAGGCGCTTCGATCTCGCCGCGTACGACAGCGTGGCCACCGCCGACCTGCCCGAGCCCGTGCACGTGAACGGCAAGACCCCCGGATCCGCAGCCGTCCCGGCGCAGATCGACCTCGACGACGACAAGGTGACAGCACAGTGAGCGAGTTCGCAGGCAAGGTAGTCGTGATCACCGGAGCCGGCTCCGGCATCGGCAGGGCCCTCGCCCTCGACCTCGCCCGCCGGGGTGCCCGGCTGGCGATCTCGGACATGGACACGGTCGGACTCGCCGAGACCGCACGCCAGGCGGAGGCGCTGGGTGCCGAGGTCAAGTCCGATCACCTGGACGTCACCCAGCGTGAGGCGGTGCTCGCGTACGCCGACGAGGTGCGGGCTCACTTCGGCAAGATCAACCAGGTGTACAACAACGCCGGCATCGCCTACCACGGTGAGTTCGAGAAGTCCGAGTTCAAGGACATCGAGAAGATCATGGACGTGGACTTCTGGGGAGTCGTCAACGGCACCAAGGCGTTCCTGCCGCATCTCATCGCGTCGGGCGACGGCCACGTCGTGAACGTCTCCAGCCTGTTCGGACTGCTGTCCATGCCCGGCCAGAGCGCCTACAACTCGGCGAAGTTCGCGGTGCGCGGGTTCACCGAGTCGCTGCGCCAGGAGATGCTGATCGCCAAGCATCCCGTGAAGGTGACGTGTGTGCATCCCGGCGGCATCAAGACGGCCATCGCCCGCAACGCCACCGCGGGACCGGGCGAGGACCTCGACACGTTCGCGGAGTTCTTCGACCAGAAGCTGGCACGCACCACGCCGGAGGCCGCGGCCGAGACCATCGTGACCGGTGTCCGCAAGGGCAAGGCGCGGGTGCTGATCGGCGCGGACGCCAAGTTCCTCGACGCCTGGGTGCGGCTCGTCGGACCGAGCTACCAGCGAGTGGTCGCCCTCGTCGCCGGACGCGTCCTCCCCAAGTCGAACTGAGGTCCCGATGAGCTTCCACCTGCCGCTGCCGGTCGTCGCGGCGGCGCTCCGGCCGTTCTACCGCCTCAGCCTGAATGCCCGGCTTCCGTACTCGGTGCAGCGGACCCTTCTCGACGTGGGTGCTCCACTGCAGCAGATGCCCGCCGGTGCCGTCGTGCGCCCGACAGTCCTGGCCGGGCGACCCGCGGAGCGGATCACGGTGGGAGCCACCGAACGCCGGACCGCCGTCCTCTACCTGCACGGCGGTGCCTACACGATCGGTTCGCTCGCCACCCACCGATCGCTGGCCGCCCACATCGCCCGGGAATCGGGCAGCCTCGTCTACACCCTCGACTACCGGCTGGCCCCGGAACATCCGTTCCCGGCCGGGCTCGAGGACGCCGTCGCCGCGTACATGGAACTGAACACCGAACACGGTTACGAGACAGAACAACTCGCCATCGCGGGCGATTCGGCGGGCGGTGGCCTGACCGTCGCCACCGCACGACGCCTGATCGACCGGCACGGCGTGACCCCGGCCGCGTTGGGACTGATCTCCCCGTGGGTCGATCCCGGTAGGCGCGACACGTCCCGGGACCGGGATCTCGTCGTCAACACCGCGTGGTCGTTCGACGCCGCCGAGAAGTACCTGGGCAACGGGGACGCGCGGGATCCGGGTTACGCTCCGTTGCAGGGAAATCTGGCGGGACTGCCGCCGACGTTGATCCACGTCGGGGTGGACGAGGTGCTCTACCCGCAGATCATGGAGTTCGTCGACAAGCTGAACGAGTCGAACGTCGACGTCACCCTCACCGAGTACGCCCGGCTGTGGCACGTCGCCCATCTGCAGGCGTCTCTCGTCCGCGAGGCCGCGGACGCGGTCGCGGAACTCGGAGGGTTCCTGGGTTCACAGATGAGCGTCCAGCCACACCCGCGCCACGTCGGCTGAATCGGCACCACCGCGGACTTGGCCGATCATGTCGGCCAGGTCCGCGGTCGTCAGTTCACCCGCCACCACGTTCAGCGCCTTCAGCTGGGCTTCGCTCAGGGTCCCGATCCGGAACAGCGGCACCACGTTCTGCGCGGTGAACACGTGTTCGTCGTCCGACAGCAGCACCAGATCCGCGTCCGCGACGTCGGGTGACGCCGTGGTCACCCCGGCAACCACCGCACCGTCCGCCGGCGCAGGGACGGCGAGTTCACCGACCGCCGCGGCGTCGTCGGCCACCCTCCGCGTCTGCGCGAACGTGCACCCCGTGAGGCCCGCGAGAGCGTCGGCCTCGAAGGCCGGGGCGAGGACGGCGGCGCTCCTTCCGCACGCGGGAACGAGGTCGTCCAGCGTGGTGAGACCGAGCCGTTCGGATGTCGGCGGAGTCACCGCCAGCGCCGACCTGTCCTCGGCCGCGGCGAAGTCGGAGATCGAAAGCCCCTGCGGCAGTGCCCTGCTCAACGCCTCGAACACGTCGTCCGGCTCGGTTTCCGTCGACCCGGGGTCGTAGTAGCGCAGCAGCCGGCCCGTGAACTCCGGTACCAGCGTGACGCTCCCGGCATCGAGTTGCCCGAGATAGGCGGTCCGATCCCCGAGACCACCGTCGGTGGTGACCGGCGCGCCCGTCGAACGCAGGGCACCCGCGTAGATCTCGGCGAGGACGCGGCTCTCCGCGCCGTCACCCGCACCCACCACGATCTCACCCTGCCCCTGCCCCGCGGAACCGTCGAGCGTCGTGTCGCCACCAGCGCATCCCGACGCCACCCCAGCGGCCACAAGCACCGCGGACGCGGCGGTCAGTGCGCGGGACCACGCCGCCGGGCGAGGCCTGCGGCGGGCCGATCGGTCTGTGCGTGTGTGTGCCACGTCGCGCCTTTCGTCTACCTCGAGCCGGCCGAAAACCGTGCTCTGTCCGCCCCTATCGTTACACTGGCCAACCGATGGCGCGGACACGCGTCCACCGGCTTTCGGTCGGCAGGTCCGGCGCCGGTGACAACGGGAAGGACGCTCATGCGCACCTCACGAATTCTGTCGGGCTTCACTCGCCGCTCCGTGGGCAGTATCGCTCTCGCGACGGTCGCCGTCGTGTCGCTCGCCGCGTGCGGTGGCGGCGGATCCGACCCCCTGTCCGGCGGCGGCGAAGGCTCCGGTGACGACCCGAACGCCATCATCGTGGGATCGGCGAACTTCCCCGAATCGGAGACGGTGGCGAACATCTACACCGAGGTGCTCCGCGCCAACGGGTTCGACGTGACGACGAAGTTCAACATCGGCTCCCGCGAGGCCTACATTCCCGCGCTGAAGGACGGGTCGATCGACGTCATCCCCGATTACACAGGCAACCTCCTGCAGTATCTCGACCCGGATGCCACCGCCACGAGCGCCGCCGACGTGGACGCGGCGCTGCCCGCCGCGCTGGGCCCGGAACTGACGATCACCACCCCGGCCCCCGCGGAGGACAAGGACGCCGTCGTCGTCACGAAGGAGACGGCGCAGCGGTGGAACCTCACCTCCATCGCGGATCTGGCGGTGCACTCGAACGAGGTGAAGTTCGGCGCACCGGCCGAATTCCAGGAACGTCCCGGTGGCCTGCCCGGACTGAAGGCCAAGTACGGCCTCGACATCACCCCCGGCAACTTCGTCCCGATCGCCGACGGCGGCGGTCCGGCCACCGTGGACGCTCTCGCGTCGGGACAGATCACGGCCGCCGACATCTTCACCACGTCTCCGGCGATCGCCGAGAACGGTTTCGTCGTGCTCGCGGACCCGCTGAACAACTTCGCGGCGCAGAACGTCGTCCCGGTGTTGCGCACCACCAAGTCCTCCGACAAACTGACGCGCGCCCTCGACGCACTGTCGGCGAAGCTGACCACCGAAGAGCTTGTCGCACTCAACAATTCCGTCTCGGGTGACGCGAAGACCGAGCCGGCGGCGGCCGCCAAGCAGTGGGTGACGGACCAGGGGCTCGACAAGCCGGTCTCGTGAGGAATCTGCCGTGATCACATTCTCGGGAGTCACCAAGCGGTACCCGGACGGCACGACCGCGGTGGACGACCTCGACCTGCGGATCGAGGCCCAATCGTTCACGGTCTTCGTCGGGCCGTCCGGCTGCGGCAAGACCACGTCGATGCGGATGATCAACCGGATGATCACCCCGACCGCCGGGACCATCACGGTCGACGGCCGCGACATAGCCCGGACCGACGCGGTGAAGCTGCGCCTCGGCATCGGCTACGTCATCCAGAGCGCGGGACTGTTGCCGCACCGCACGGTGGTCGACAACGTCGCGACCGTGCCGGTGCTGCGCGGCGACTCGAGGCGCAACGCCCGCAAGGCCGCGTTGGCGGTGCTCGAACGTGTCGGACTCGACCCGGCACTGGCCTCCCGCTATCCCGGTCAGCTCTCCGGCGGACAGCAACAGCGCGTCGGGGTCGCCCGGGCGCTGGCCGCCGATCCGCCGATTCTGCTGATGGACGAACCGTTCAGCGCCGTCGATCCCGTTGTCCGCGAAGATCTGCAGGCCGAGATGCAGCGGCTGCAGGCCGAGATGCGCAAGACGATCGTGTTCGTCACCCACGACATCGACGAAGCCGTCAAACTCGGTGACCGGGTGGCGGTGTTCGGGCCGGGCGGCCGGTTGCAGCAGTACGACGCACCGGACACGGTGCTGTCGGCGCCGGCCACCGATTTCGTGGCGTCGTTCGTGGGTCGTGACCGCGGGTACCGGGGGCTGTCGTTCCGGACGGCAGAGGAGGTTCCGCTGCACACCCTCCGGACGGCGACCGAGAACGAATTGCCCGGGCTGCGCCTCGAACAGGGTGAATGGGTCCTCGTCGTCACCGACGCGGGCGTGCCGCGAGGGTGGATCGACGTCACCGGCGTCGAGGGGGCGCGGGCCGGTCGGCCCGTCTCCGAATGCACTGCGGCGGGCGGATCACTCTTCACCCCCGGCGCCGACCTGCGGCAGGCGCTGGACGCGGCGATCTCCTCGCCGTCGGGCATCGGGGTGGCCGTCGATTCGGACGGTGCGGTCTCGGGCGGCATCCTCGGCTCCGAAGTGATCGCGAAGCTGGCCGAGCAGCGGGCGGCGGAGGATCGCGCAAGGGGTGAGCACTACTTCACTGCCCAGCCGGCGACCCCGGACGGACCGTGATCGCGTGCGCTGGCTCATCGACAACTTCTCGGTGGTCGTCGACCTGACGAAGACCCACCTCTACCTTGCGCTGGGTCCGCTGCTGATCGGTTTGCTCATCGCCATTCCGGTGGGGACGGCGATCCGGGGTGCTTCGTGGTTGCGGAAGATCACGCTGATCGTGGCGGGCATCGCGTTCACGATCCCCTCGCTGGCACTGTTCGTGACGATCCCCTCCGTCTTCGGACTGCAGATCCTGGACCCGCTCAATGTTGTGATCGCGCTGACGATCTACTCCACCGCCCTGCTCATCCGCGCCGTTCCCGAGGCTCTCGACTCCGTTCCCGGCGACGTCGTCGACTCCGCGACCGCGATGGGTTTTACGCGCCTCCGCCGGGCCCTGACCGTCGAATTGCCCCTCGCACTACCCGTTCTCGTGGCGAACGTCCGCGTGGTGGCGGTGACCAACATCTCGCTCGTGTCGGTGGGTTCGCTGATCGGGATCGGCGGCCTCGGCACCCTGTTCACGCAGGGCTATCAGCGGGACTACCCCGACCAGATCCTGGCGGGGATCATCTCGATCGTCGTGCTGGCCCTCGCATTCGACCTGCTGCTGTTCCTCGTCGGCCGGGCACTGACACCGTGGACCCGGCAGCAGAAGGTCCGGCACGCACCGCTGGTCGCGGGACAGTCGACGGCCCCGGCGCCGGAGGAGGCTTCGTGAACATCTTCGGCGGCGCGTGGGAGTACATCGTCGACGCGGGTAACTGGTCGGGCAGCACCGGAATCGGCGCCCGCATCCTCGAGCACCTCTGGTACAGCTTGCTGGCGGTCGCACTGTCCGCGCTGGTGGCGGTGCCGATCGGCCTGATCATCGGACATCTGCGCAAGGGTGAGGTGGTCGTGGTCGGTCTCGTCAACGCGCTGCGGTCGCTGCCGACGCTGGGCCTGCTGACATTCCTGGTGCTCCTGCTCGGGCTGGGCCTGATCCCGCCGATCCTGGCCCTGGTGATCCTCGGGATCCCGCCGGTCCTCGCCGGCACGTACGCGGGCGTCGCGAACGTCGACCGGACGGTCGTGGATGCCGCCCGCGCGATGGGAATGACCGAATGGCAGGTCCTCACGCGGGTCGAGGCCCCGAATGCGCTGCCACTCATGCTCGGCGGGCTGCGCAACGCCACCCTGCAGATCATCGCGACCGCAACGGTCGCCGCGTACGTCAACCTCGGCGGCCTGGGCCGCTACATCTTCGACGGACTGGCCCTGCGCCAATACGACCGGGTGCTCGTCGGAGCGCTGCTGGTGACGATTCTCGCTCTCGTCGTGGACGGGTTGCTGGCGCTCGCGGTGTGGGCGTCCGTTCCGGGAACCGGCCGCCTGCGGCGGAATCCGACTGCCGGACAGATCGCCGAGCGCGCGTCGTAACGAGTTCTCCCGCAACGGCAAACACCCCGACACCGGAACCGTGGGTGCGGGTTCCGGATCGGGGTGCTCGACGGATTCTCGCTAGTCGGTGACGCCTTCTGCGCGAGCAGCGGCGGCGACTGCCTCCGCGACAGCGGGGGCGACGCGAGGATCGAGCGGGCTGGGAACGATCTTGTCTACAGCCAGCTCGTCACCGACGACCGAGAGGATTGCCTCGGCGGCGGCGAGCTTCATGCCTTCGGTGATGCGGCGGGCGCCGGCGTCGAGCGCGCCCTTGAACACACCGGGGAAGGCGAGCACATTGTTGATCTGGTTCGGGAAATCCGACCGTCCGGTGGCGACGATCGCCGCGTGCTTGCGGGCGACGTCGGGGTGGATCTCCGGGTCCGGGTTCGACAGCGCGAACACGATGGAGTTCTCCGCCATCGTCGCGATGAGCTCCTCCGGGACGGTGCCCGCGGAGACGCCGAGGAACACGTCCGCCCCGTCGAGGGCTTCGACGATGCCGCCGCGGCGGGCGGCCGGGTTGGTGCGCGCGGCCAGATCCGTCTTGACCTCGTTGAGATCGGTGCGGTCGGCGGAGACGATGCCCTTCGAGTCGAGCACCGTCACGTCCGCGATGCCGGCGGCGAGCAGGATGTTCGCGCAGGCGACGCCGGCGGCGCCGGCACCGGAGATGACGACCCGCAGGTCGTGGAGGTCGCGGTCCTGGACCTTGACCGCTCCCTTGAGGGCGGCGAGGACGACGATGGCGGTGCCGTGCTGGTCGTCGTGCATGACCGGGCAGTCCAGGGCCTCGATGACGCGCTGTTCGATTTCGAAGCAGCGGGGTGCGGAGATGTCCTCGAGGTTGACGGCGCCGAAGCTGGGGCGCAGCCGGATCAGGGTCTCGACGATCTCGTCGGGGTCCTTGGTGTCCAGGACCAGCGGGATCGAGTTCAGCCCGGCGAAGTTCTTGAACAGGGCGGACTTGCCCTCCATCACCGGGAGGGAGGCACGGGGCCCGATATCGCCGAGGCCGAGGACCGCGGAGCCGTCGGAGACGACGACCACGAGCCGGTTGGTCCAGGTGTAGCGGTCGGCGAGGGTCTCGTCGGCGTGGATGGCGCGGGAGACCTGCGCGACGCCGGGCGTGTAAGCGATGGACAGGGCGCGCTGCGAATCGAGGGCGGCCGTGGTCTCGACCGAGAGCTTCCCCCCGATGTGGCCGGCGAAGATTTCCTCGTCGGTCAGTTCGACCTTCTGCGGTGTGGTGGGTTCGGACACGATGGACACGATGACACTCCTGATAAGTCCAGGCTCACTCGGGGCCGGGTTACTGAGAAGTAACCGTGGGGATCGGCGCTGATCCTCACAGTTGCTCCACGAACGACAACTGGGGTGAAGCTTCCGGGGTGCGCGATCACGATGGCCGCAGAACGTCCGAAGCGTCATGGCACTGGGCGGGTGAGCCCCTGGCAACGCTGCCATAAAACCCCCGCCGAAGGGCGGTGGCGCCGACGTCGGAGTGGTGCTAAGTCTGGCACGAATATCGATGCACAATCAAATTGCCACGACAGTCAGATGTCTCACGTTTTCGGGCCTCTACCTGTGAGAACAAGTTACCCGCGGGTCACTGTGAGAGCCGGTTTCAGGTATCGGGCCGAGCGTCGCTCATCCCCACCACTGGGTGGCAAGCAGAAGCGCCGCCGCGGCGAGGACGGCCACGGACGCGACCACGGCGGCGAACCCGTCGCGGCGGTCCGCGATCCGCTGCGCCACGATCACGAACACGGACGCCACCACATGCGCGGTGATCGAGATCGCCCCGGGGCCCGGGAAGCCCCGGCCCCCGCCGACATAGGCGGAGCCGATCACGACGAGGCAGAGGATCACCACGCCGGCGGCGACGGCCCCGCTGAGGGCGCGTAGCGCACGGACCGGAAGGGGGCTGCGTGGCGGTTCGACGGCCACCACTGTCCTCGGGCCGGCGGGGGCGTACGGTTCGTATCGCTCGGACTCGTGCGTGTTCATGCCGAAACCACCTGGACCCCCGATGCTTTCGATACGAGGGTGTCGAACTCGTCGGCGTCCGTCGTGAACTCGCCGAGCCGGATGGCCTTGTTCGTCCCGTGGTAGTCGGAGGAGCCGGTGACGACCAGACCGAGCTCGTCGGCCAGGCCCTGCAGCGCCCGCGCGTCTTCCGGCGAATGGTCGGGGTGATGCACCTCGACCCCGTGCAGACCGGCTCCCGCCAGGTCACGGACGTGATCGAGCGACAGCAGCCGTCCCCTCGTGCGGGCCCGGCCGTGAGCGAGGACGCTCACGCCCCCGGCCTCCGCCACCAGCTGCACGGCCTCGTCGAGCGGGGTGTCCGATTTGTCGACGAAGTACCGGCCGCGCGGGGCCAGCAGGTCCACGAACGCTTCACCGATGCTGCCGACCACTCCTGCGCGCACGAGGGCCTGCGCCAGGTGCGGGCGCCCCGCCGCCGGTCCCGCTTCCGCGAGCACCTCGTCGGCGTCGATGGGGAGGCCGTCCTCCATCATCAGCTCCGCCATGGCGCGGATCCGGACGATCCGCTCGTTCCGCAGGCGTTCCCGTTCCCGTGCGAACGCCGCGTGCGCGGGGTCGAACAGGTAGGCGAGGAGGTGCACGGCGACGGGCCGCCCGTCCTCACCCCGCCCCTCGCAGGACATCTCCATGCCCCGCACCAGTGCGAGCCCCGCGGGCAGCGCCGCGACCGCTTCGGCCCACCCCACGGTCGTGTCGTGATCGGTGATCGCCACGATGTCGAGTCCCGCCGCCCCTGCGGCGCGCACCAGGTCGGCCGGGCTGTCGGTTCCGTCGGAGGCCGTCGAATGGGTGTGGAGATCGATGAGCACCAGACCAGTCTGTCAGGTGTCGCCGCACGGGGTCCGAGCGTGCGGCCCGGAAGCCTGGCGTGTCGTGCGACGCCGCCGGGCGGGACCCGGCGCTGACGTACGATTCACCGGCAGCGTTTCCGACTCGACGGTGAAGGAGGGCCCCGTGCCGTCTGTGCCCTCGCTCCCCCGGCGCGGCAGCGACAAGGAACAGCGCGACGGCGACAAGGACCCGGGTTCCAGGATCCGCATCCCGACCGCGCGGGCCATCGTGGACTGCGGGGTGTACGTCGACGGCACGAGGCTTCCCGGCAAGTACACGCACCAGGCGGCGATGGCCGAGGTCCGGAAGCGGGGTCAGGGATTCGTGTGGGTCGGGCTGCTCGCGCCCGACGAGGGTCAGATGGAGAGCGTGTCCGAGACGTTCGGGCTGCACGAGCTGATGGTCGAGGACGCCGTCCACGCCCACCAGCGGCCGAAGCTCGAGCGGTACGACGACGTGCTGTTCCTGGTGCTGCGAACGGTCAACTACGTGCCGCACGAGTCGGTGGCCACTGCCAGCGAGATCGTCGAGACCGGCGAGATCATGGTGTTCGTGGGAGCCGACTTCGTCATCACGGTGCGGCACGGTGACCATTCCCCGCTGTCGACCGTCCGCCACGCGCTGGAGGCGAACCGGGAGCGGCTCGCTCTCGGCCCGTATGCGGTGCTGCACGCGGTCGCGGACCACGTGGTGGACACGTACCTCGAGGTCACTCAGGCCATCGAGGAAGACGTCGACAGCATGGAGGAGGCGGTGTTCAGTCCGCGCAGCAGTGTCGCGGTCGAACACATCTACCTGCTCAAGCGTGAGATCGTCGAACTCCGCAAGTCGGTGAACCCGCTGTCCAATCCGTTGCTCCGGCTGACGCGGTCGCCGGGCAATCCGGTGCCGAAGGAGATCCGCCGCTACTTCCGCGACGTCCTCGACCACCACACCACCGTCGCCGAGCGGATCGCCGAATACGACGAGGTGCTCAGCTCACTCGTCGATGCCGCCCTCGCGAAGGTCGCCGTGCAGCAGAACACGGACATGCGCAAGATCTCGGCGTGGGTGGCGATCGCGGCCGTGCCGACGATGATCGCGGGCATCTACGGCATGAACTTCGACAACATGCCCGAACTCCACTGGCAGTACGGCTATCACGGCGTGGTGTTCGTGATCGCGTCGGTGGCGGTGGGCCTGTTCGTGACGTTCCGCCGGAACAACTGGCTCTAGAGCGACGCGGCGCCGCGGTGCGGATCGCGCACGTCGATGCCCGCCTCCGCCCACGCCTCGCGCAGGGCGCCTGCGCCGCGCAACCGGACCCACGCCGCCTCGGTGCCGGTGAGCGGAACGACCGCGAGGAATCGCACGGCCTCCGCGGGTTCGGGCAACGGGAGGTCGGGGATCGTCGACGCACCGAGCAGCACGGCGGTGAACGGTGCGTCCTTCCACAGCGGCTCCCCCAGGTCGAGCAGCGCGTCCTCGACGAGAACGACACCCTCCACCGACGGCGCCGCCGCCAGCACCGCCAGGGTGCGTGCGACTCCCGACGCCACCCCCGCGCCGCCGCGCAGGGTGAGGATCAGTTCGGCGCGGGGGCCGCGGAGGGGGTCGGCCACCAGTTCGCCGGGGTCGCCCATCGGGTGCCGGGAGCACCCCAGGGTCACGTAGCGGACCAGATCCTCGTCGTCGGGTGCGAACCGCAGCACGTCCAGCGGTTCGACGCCCAGGAACGTCACCGACGCCGCCGTCGGCTCCGGTCCCCCGATCTGCCCCAGCAGGTGCGCGCGAACGGAGGCCACAACGCTGTCAGTCACCTCGCCATCAAACCATCGAACCCGCTCACCCGTCCTTCGGCCTCTCGAGCCGGTAGCGTCGGAGCATGGTCTCGGTACTCGCAGTGTCCGACGAGACGATCGAGTCGCTGTGGAGTTCGCAGGTGCGCGCCATGGACGTCGACCTGATCCTCGGTGCGGGCGACCTCCCGTTCGACTATCTGGAATATCTGATCGACGCCCTCGACGCGCCGTGCGTCTTCGTGCCGGGCAACCACGACGCCGACCTGTCGGGCTACTCCGCGGGACGGGTCGGGTGGATGCGGGCCGGACTGCCCTCGGCGTGGCCGGGACCGTGCGGTGCGGTCAACGCGGACGGCCGGATCGTGCGGATCGCGGGCCTGCGCATCGCCGGCCTCGGCGGATCCATCCGCTACAACGACGGGCCCAATCAGTGGACCGAGCGGCAGCAGCGGCGGCGGGCCCGCAACCTGGCGCTGACCAGCGCGTGGCACGCGCGCCGCTCCGGGGTGTCCGGCGTCGACGTGCTGCTCACGCACAGCCCGCCGCGGGGAGTCGGCGATCAGGAGGATCCGCCGCACCGGGGTTTCGAATGCTTCGAGAACCTTGCGGGCAGGCTGCAGGCCCGCGTCATGATCCACGGGCACGTGCACCCGTACGGCCGTGCGGCCGAGGACCGCACGCTCGGCGCGACGACGGTCATCAACACGGTGGGATTCACCCTGATGGAGTTGTCGCCGGGCGCCGAACCGAGCATCGTCAGGCGCCGGCATGGCACGTGACACCGGTTTCCCCGCCGCCGACGCGGAGAACGACTTCACCCGCCAGCGTCGTCGCGCCGAGTTGTCGCGCCTGGTCAGCTGGCTGCGGCGCGAACCGGACGACGTCAACGAGATCCTGCCGTTCGACGAGGTGGTCGCGGCCGTGGGCCGGGTCGGGGAACGGCCGCTCGGGCTGCAGGTGATCCCCGTCAATTCCATCGTCGGCAGCGTCGACCGGACGCGCGACTTCGACCGGTTCTTCCGGCCCACGTCCACCCGGGTGCGCGAGCGTTGGCAGCGACTGGCGGCCGCGCAGCGCCGGGGCGAGTCGGTGCCTCCGATCCAGGTGTACCGGATCGGGTCGATGCACTTCGTCAGCGACGGCCACCACCGCGTCTCCATCGCGTACGCGATGCACTGGAGCACGATCGACGCCTATGTCACCGAGATCCAGACGAAGATCTCCCCGGACGGGATCGCGCAGCGCGGCGACCTGGTCATCAAGGACCACCGCCGCCTGTTCCTCACGCGGGTGCCGTTGAGCGGGCCGCAGCGGGCGGCCGTGGTCGTCACCGATCCGTGGGAGTACGCCGAGATCAGCCAGAGCGTCGAGGCCTGGGGGTTCCGGCTCATGCAGGAGGTGGGCGAATTCCTCAGCCGTGAAACCGTGGCCCGGCGCTGGTTCGGTGAGGAGTTCCTGCCGGTGGTCCGGATGCTGCGGGCGGCCGGGATGCTGCCCGACCACACCGACGCCGAGGCCTACCTGTGGGTGGCACGCGAGCGGTACCGCCTTGTGCGCCAGCACGTCTGGAACGACGAGATCATCGCCGAGCTCAGCCACCTCGCACCGCGGAGGCACAAACCCGCTAGCTCATGAACCGCACGGCGCGGTCGGTCGCCTCGGGGTGCGCGAACTTCAGTAGTCGCCTGCCCTCCGCCTCGATCGCGGCGCGGTGCGTCTTCGCGATGGGCGCCAGTGGCTCCACGTCGAGTATCGCACGGGACTTCTCGACCACCGTCGTGGTGAACGCCGCGACCCTGCCGTTCACGAGGACGGCCGGTTTGACGATGCCGTTCTGCGTGAAGATCTTCTTCCGCACGTCGTCGTCGACGAGGCGCCCCCGGTCCGCATGCGAGAGCAGCACGTTGTCGAACGGTGCGAGGATGCGGACAGGGGCCGGAGTGCTCGGATCCGGCCGGGGCGCGTCGGGTAGGTCGAACAGTTCCGGCCCCGACTCCCCCGCGAACACCCGGAGCCCGGGCCGCAGCCGGTCCAGGACCTCACCGAGCCGGGTCAGCCCCGACCAGGCCTGGGCGTCGCGCGCACTTGCGGGGCCGAACGCGGCGAGGTAGCGGAGCAGCATCGCGTCGAGGGACGGCGCCTCGGACAGCGGACGGCCCACCCACGACTCCAGGGTCGCGAGCGCCGGTTGCCCCGACCTGCCCCACAGCCCGCGCGGCGGCACCTGGACCATCGGGACCAGTCCCCGCACCCCGTGGGCGAGCGCGGCACCGTCGCGCCCGGGGAACCGCTGTTCGAGCAGCGGCCGCATCTGCGACTGGGTGCGGGGTTCGTCGCGCACCAGTTCGCGTCCCGCGGCCGCGAGCGCGTCCAGGTCGATGCCGTCGAGACTCGACCGGTACTGCGTGTTGGTGTGGAGGTCCCGGTCGAGCAACGGTTGCGCCAGCGGACGGAACGAGAGGGCGTCCGGCGCGGACAACGCGAAGACCGTCCCGCGCATCGCGACGATCCGCACCACCGCGCGGTTCTCGACGAGGTCCGACAGCGTTTCGGCGCGGAACCTCCTGAGCCGCGCCCACAGCGCGAAGTACGGCGGGGCCGGCGCCTGCGCCTGCAGTCCGCAGAGGTGCTCGATCATGTCGAGCGGGGACAGTTCCGAACGGCTCAGCAGCGATTGCCTGGCCAGCGTCGCCCGGCCCAGCGCTCGATTCGACATGCGTTCAGACCCCACCGTGCACCCCTTCGTTAGTTAGCCCCAGTACCGTGTTGGTTCACGCCCGTTCACCGACCCCGCAGGAGGACCCCCATGGCCGCCGGATCGACCACCGCCGCCAGGGCTCTCTTGCCCGTCATGTGCTTCGTCGTGATGATTGTCGCCGTTCTGCAGACGCTGGTGGTACCGATCGTCGGGACCATCGGTACGCAACTCGACGTCGGCCCCACCGCCGTCGGCTGGCTTCTCACGGCGAACCTCCTCGCGGCGGCGACCGCGACACCCGTCCTCGGCCGCCTCGCCGACCTCCGCGGCAAACGGCCGGTTCTGCTCGGGGTGCTCGCGGTGGTGCTGGCGGGGTCCCTGATCGGTGCGGTGTCGACGTCCGTGGGGGTGCTGATCTTCGCCCGGGTGCTCCAGGGTGTGTCGTTCGCGCTGTTCCCCATCGGCATCGCGGTGCTGCGCGACGAACTTCCGGCCGAGAAGCTGACCGGGGCGATGGGGATCTTCTCCGGCACTCTCGGTTTCGGCGGATGTTTCGGAATCGTCCTCACCGGTGTGCTGGTCTCCGACGGCGCCGACTTCCATCGCGTCTTCTGGCTGTCCTCGGCCATCACCGCGGCAGGACTCGTCCTCGCCTGGATCGCCATCCCCCGCCGCCCGCGCGCAGGCACGGGTTCCATCGACTGGATCGGCGCGGTCGGTCTCGCCGCCGGACTGGTGCTCGTCCTGCTCCCGCTCGCCGAGGGCGGCACCTGGGGCTGGACGTCTCCCGTCACGATCGCCAGCGCAGTCGCCGGAATCCTGGTTCTGGCCGGCTGGTTCCTCTACGAACGCCGGATCACCGATCCACTCGTCGCACCCCGGCTGCTGACCAACCCACCCGTCCTGGTGACCCACCTGTCCGCCCTGGTGGTGGGCATGTCGATGTTCGTGATGTTCCTGGGCAGCTCGTACTTCGTCCAAACGCCACACGCCGTCGCCGGGTACGGCTTCGGGGCCACCGTCCTCGAGGCCAGCACCGTGTATCTGCTGCCGGGCGCGATCAGCGGCGTCCTCGCGTCGATCGCGAGCGGAAAACTGATCCACCGCTTCGGTTCCCGCGCCGTCCTGATCGCCGCGAGCGTCGCCGGGGTCGGCGGTTTCGTCGTGTTCGTCTTCGCCCACGACCGCACGTGGGAAGTCATCGCGGCGATCGTGCTGATCAACACGTACATCAGCCTCGCCTACGCGTCGCTGCCGTCGCTGCTCGTGGCCGAGGTACGGCAGAACGAGACCGGCGTCGCGAACAGCATCAACTCGATCGCCCGATCCGTGGGCAGCTCGGTCGCCAGCGCACTGCTCGCGACCCTGCTCGCCGGGATCACCCTGCCCGGGACCGATGTCCCGACCGAATCGGCGTACGTCATCGCGTTCGTCGTCGGCGCGACCGCCGCCGCGCTCGCCGGACTGCTGCCGTTCTTCGGGATCACCCGCACCACCCGCACGCCGTCCGACGAGGAGGAGGACGAGGTCCACGCGACCGCCCTCGCCGCCGAGTGGGGCACGGTCGGCGGTCTCGGCGGAGCGAACACCAGCCGTCCGGGTGAGCGCACCACCCCGGTCAGCGGGTGAGGTTCGCCCCCGAGTTCTGATCGAACAGGGCGATCTTCGCCCGGTCGAACCACAGTTCCACCGGCCTGCCGTGCACCGCGGACGACTCGGCCGACAACCTGGCAACCAGCTGACCACCCCCTGCGACGGCGGTACCCGAGTCGGCGGCCAGTTCCTCGAGTTCCCGGGAGTTCACCTGCGGCCCCTCGGCCGTGAAATAGGCATACTTGTCCGAGCCCATCGACTCGAGCACCTCGACGTTGGCCGTGAACGTGGCACCGGACTCCCGCTGCCCCGCATCGACGAGCGCCACGTCCTCGAAGTGCTCGGGACGGATCCCCACCACCACGTCCTTCGCCGAATTCGACGACGCGACCTTGTCGCGGGTCTCCGGCGGAAGCGTGAACTCTCCGATCGGCGTCGACACCCCGTCGGCGGTGAGCTGTCCCGGGAAGAAGTTCATCGACGGCGAGCCGATGAATCCCGCGACGAACAGGTTGTTCGGGTGGTCGTACAACTCCTGCGGCGCCCCGATCTGCTGGACCACCCCGCCGCGCAGCACCACCACCCGGTCGCCGAGCGTCATCGCCTCGGTCTGATCGTGCGTGACGTAGACCGTGGTGGTGCCGAGTCGCTGTTGCAGCCGGGCGATCTCGGTGCGCATCTGCACGCGGAGCTTGGCGTCGAGATTCGACAGCGGCTCGTCCATGAGGAACGCCTTGGGGCTGCGGACGATCGCCCGGCCCATCGCGACCCGCTGCCGCTGACCGCCCGACAGATTGGCGGGTTTGCGGTCGAGGTGCTGGGTGAGGTCGAGGATCTTGGCGGCGTCGTCCACCTTCGCCGCGATGTCCGACTTCGACATCTTCGCCAGGGTGAGCGGGAACGCGATGTTCTGCCGCACCGTCATGTGCGGGTACAGCGCGTACGACTGGAACACCATGGCGATGTCGCGGTCCTTCGGCGCTTTCTCGTTGACCCGCTCCCCCGCGATCCGCAGTTCACCGGACGAGATGTCCTCCAGCCCGGCGATCATGTTGAGAGTGGTCGACTTTCCGCAACCGGACGGCCCGACCAGGATGATGAATTCGCCGTCGGCGATCGTGATATCGACGTCGCTCACCGCCTTGGCGCCGTCCGGGTACAACTTCGTCACCTTGTCGAGCACGATTTCGGCCACAGCATTATCCCTTCACGGCGCCGGAGGTCAGGCCGGCCACGATGCGTCGTTGGAAGAACAGCACGAAGACGATGATCGGGATCGTGATCACCATCGCGGCGGCGGCGATCGAGCCGGTCGGCTCCTCGAACTGGGAGGCGCCGGTGAAGTTCGCGATCGCGGCAGGCGCGGTGATGGAACGTTCCGTCGAGGTCAGCGAGATCGCGAACAGCAGATCGTTCCAGCAGAAGATGAAGACCAGGATCGCGGCGGTGACGATGCCCGGCGCCGCCAGCGGTGCCACGACCTTCCGGAACGCCTGCGCCGGGGTGGCGCCGTCCATCTTCGCCGCCTTCTCCAGCTCCCACGGGATCTCCTTGAAGAAGGCCGAGAGCGTATAGATGGCCAGCGGGAGAGCGAACGTGATGTACGGCAGGATCAGGCCCGCCCAGGTGTCGAACAACCCGAGCCTGCGCTCGATGTCGAACAGTGGGCTCACGAGGGAGATCTGGGGGAACATCGCGATCAGCAGCGCCACCCCGACCAGCAGCTTCTTTCCCGGGAAGTCGAGGCGGGCAATGGCGTAGGCGGCCATGGTGCCGATGACGACGGCGATGACCGTGGAGATCAGACCGATGCCGATGGAGTTGATCAGCGCGCTGGTGAACGCGTTGGTCTCGAAGATGCCGCGGTAGTTGTCGAGGGTCCACTTCTGCGGAATGAACTTGCCGTCCTTGATCGTTCCCGCGGGTTTGAACGACAGGCTGGCGATCCACAGCACCGGGACCAGCGCGTACAGCAGGACCAGCAGGTTGACCACGGACCAGCTGATCTTGCGGCGAGGGGTGTCGACGACGGCCATGGTTATCGGTTTCCTTCCGTGCCGGCCCCGGGAGCCGACGCGCCGAAGAGCTTGATGAACACGAAGGCGAGCAACGCGACACACAGGAAGATGAGGACGCTGATCGCCGAGCCGATACCGAGGTTGAACGCCTTGAACAGGTTGTCGTAACCGAGGATCGACAGTGACCCGGTGTCGTTGGCGCCCTTGGTGAGAACGTAGATGTTGTCGAAGATCCGGAACGCGTCGAGAGTACGGAACAGCAGCGCCACGAGGATCGCCGGTTTCATCAGCGGCAGGATGATCCGCACCAGCCGCGTCCACGCCCCGGCACCGTCGACCTGCGCGGCCTTGAGGAGGTCGTCGGGGACGAGGGCGAGCCCGGCGAGCAGCAGCAGCGCCATGAACGGCGTCGTCTTCCACACCTCGGCGAGCACGATGATCGCGAGTGACGGGATCTGCTCCGTCAACGGGGCGCTCCCGTCGGGCAGCAGGTTCGCGAGGTACCCGGTTCCCGGCGTCCACGCGTAGTACCAGCTGTACGCGGCGGCGACGGTGACGATGCCGTACGGAATCAGCACCACCGTCCGGACGAGGCCCTTCCCCACCAGCGTCCGGTGCATCACGAGCGCCAGGATCAGGCCCAGGACGAACTCGATCACCACCGACACGACCGTGATGCCCACCGTCACCCAGAACGCCTGCCACCAGTACCCGTCCGTCAGCACCGACACGTAGTTGGCGAGGCCGACGAACTTGCGGTCGTCGGGGAACCGGAGGTCGTAGCGCTGCAGGCTCAGCCACACCGCGTACACGACGGGATAGGCCGTCACCGCGATCATGAGGATCGCGGCGGGGGCCACCAACCACAGCCCCAGCCGGCGTTCGGCCCGCTTCCCCTCCGAGATCTGGCCCTTCGACGCGGCTTTCGGCTCCTCGGCGCGGTCCGCCTGCACGGTTTCGGTCGTCACGGGATCAGCCCTTCCGAGTTGACCGCCTTGCGGACCTGCTCGGCGAGTTCGTCGACGGTCCGCGGCGGGTCGATGTCACCGACCGGATTCAACGTGGCGGTGATCAGGGTCGAAATGCTCTGGTACGCCGGTGACACCGGGCGGACGGACGCGGTGTCGAGGCTCTCCCGCACCTCACGCCACGCGGGGTATGCCTCCTGGAACGCCGGGTCGTCGTACAGGCTCGCCAGCGTCGGCGGCACACCACCGTTGACGGCGTTGTTGCGCTGGTTCTCCTCGTTCCGCAGGCAGGACACCGCCTCGAACGCCAGGTCCGGGTGCTGACTCGTCTTCGCGACCGCGACGTTGAATCCGCCGATCGTCACCTCGGCGGGCCTGCCGGGGATCACCGACGGGTACGGCGCAGGCAGGAAATTCTGCTGACCGTCGACCGTGAGCACCGTGTTGCCCGTGTCCACGGACGTCGGATTGCCCTTGTCGTCGATGAACGGGAGGTCACCCTTCTCGGCGTTCTCGATCATGCCGGGCAACACGAACGGCCAATTGACCTCGAACGCAGCCTTTCCGCTCTCCATCCCGAGCCGGGACGACGCCTCGTCGCCCTGGGAAACCGACGGGTCGGCACCCTTCGCGGTGGCGACCCGCTTCATGACCTCGAGCGCCTGGACGGCGGCGTCGCCGTCCGCGACCGTCACCGTGGTCCCGTCGTCGGCGACGACGGACCCGCCCGCACTCGCGAGCAGGGTGTTGAACCACACCATCAGACCCTCGTACTGCTTGCCCTGCACCCCGATCCAGCTGGGCCGGCCCTCCGCGGCGAGGCCCTCCGCGATGTCGATCATCTGATCCCACGTCTGCGGCGGCTGCCCGTCCGGCATGAGGTCCTTGCGGTACCAGAGCAACTGGGTGTTGGTGTTCAGCGGTGCGGCGTACAGCTGGTCCTGCCACTTGGCCGATTCGAGGGGGCCCTCGAGTGTGCCCTCGGTGACCTCGGCGGCGATGCCGGGTGGGAGCGGCAGCGCCCATCCCGCCTCGGCGAACTCTGCGGTCCACACCACGTCGAGCGTCATGATGTCGAGTGACGTGTCGTTGCCGGTGAGCCGGCGGGCCAGCTGGAGACGTTGATCGTCCGCGCCCTTCGGCAGCGTGCGTTGCTCGATCGTGTACCGGCCGCCCACTGCGGCCGTGCAGTTGGCGGCGGCCTCCGCGTACTGTTCGGCGCCGTCGGCGGCCGTGTAGAAGCTGAGGACGATGCCGTCTTCCGACGACCCGCACGCGGCCAGCAGGGGAACGGTGAGGACGGTGGCCGCACCGATCAGTCCCCACTTCAGCGAGCGTCCGGGCTTGGTGCGATGCAGCACAGCCGCCTCCTCGAGCGGCCCTCACGGATCCAGTCGCGGTACGGCTGGGCACGCGGGCCCGCACATTGGTTCCTGCCGGAACGCGCGCTCCACCGACAGGTCACGGTTTCGGCGAGGGCCGGGGCCCACGCATTGCGCCGTAAACCTATCCGACATCACCGGCGAACCGGGTGAAATCGCGGCGAACGTCGCGAATAGGACGCAATCCGTGACCCGACCGCAACCCGCCGCTCGACGTGGTCGCGCCGATCAGAGCGCCAGCTTGGCCAGCATGTCCCTGGCCCTCTCCGCCGACTTCGGCTCGCACAGCACGTCGTACCGCCCGGCGACCAGTTGCATGGTCGACGCGAAGTCCCGGGTGCCCCGCGTCGCCGCGTACGGGATCGTCGTGGAGATCAGCCCGAAGATGATGCCGCCGACGATGCCGACGACGAGCGGCGCCAGGAACCCGCCCGTGACGATGCCCAGCAGCAGACCGAAGAACACACCGAGCCACGCGCCCGAAACGATGCCCCCGCCAATCACTTTCGCCCAGGTGAGGCGGCCCAGCACCCGCTCCACCTGCATGAGGTTGACCCCCACGATGGTGACGTCCTCCACCGAGAACTCCTGATCGGAGAGGTAGTCGACGGCGCGCTGCGCCTCCGCGTAGGTGGGATACGAACCGATGGGCCAGCCCGTGGGGGGTTCCGGCAGAGCCCCACGCCGCGCCCCGTTGGACTGTCCGAGTGGATTCGTCATCGTCAGCTGGTCTCCTCGTGTGGTTACCGCAGGATCGGTCCTGTGAGAACCATTCTGCCTGCCGGGACTACTTCGCGTCGGGTCGCACGAACTCGGTGGTCCGTTTCATGCCCGCGGCACGCCCCTTGGCGGAGATCACGAGCGCCATCTTGCGACTCGCCTCGTCGATCATCTCGTCGCCGAGCATCACGGCACCGCGACCGCCGCCCGCCGCGGACGTGTGGAACTCGTAGGCGTCCAGGATCAGTTCGGCCCGGTCGTAATCGTCCTGGCGGGGGCTGAACACGTCGTTCGCCGCCTCGATCTGGGTGGGATGCAGCACCCACTTGCCGTCGAAGCCGAGCGCGGCCGTGCGCTGCGCCGACCGCCGGAACGCCTCCACGTCGCGGATCTGGAGGTAGGGACCGTCGATGGCCTGGACCCCGTGCGCGCGGGCCGCCATCAGGATGGTCATCAGGATGTGGTGGTAGGCGTCGCCGCGGTCGTAGCCGTCCGGCTGCTCCCCGACGACCAGCGTCCGCATGTTGATGCTCGCCATGAAGTCGGCGGGACCGAACACCAGGGTCTGCACGCGCGGGCTCGCCGTCGCGATCGCGTTGATGTTGGTGAGCCCGATCGCGTTCTCGATCTGCGGTTCGATGCCGATCCGGCCGAGCTCGAGCCCGTTGGCCTTCTCCACCTGGGTCAGCAGCAGGTCCAGGGCCTGAACATGGCTGGCATCCGGCACTTTCGGCAGCAGGATCGCGTCGAGGTGGGCACCTGCCCGCCCCACGACCTCGACGACGTCGGCGTACGTCCACTCGGTGGTCCAGTCGTTGACCCGGACCACCTTGATCTGCTCGCCCCACCCGCCCTCGGCGAGCGCGTCGCCGACGGTGCCGCGCGCCTCCTGCTTGGCGAGCGGTGCCACCGCGTCCTCGAGATCGAGGAAGATCTCGTCGGCGGGCAGCCCCTTCGCCTTGTCGATCATCTTGCGGCTGCTGCCCGGAACGGCGAGAACGGATCGCCGTGGCCTGTAGACGGAACTCATGACGGACGATCCTCCACTTTCGCAGGTGTTCGATTCCCTGTATCTCTGAACAACGATCTAGCCTGGCAATCATGGCAGCTGCGAACAAGGTTTTTGCAGCCAGGCTGGCCGGCCTGGTGGTGCTCGGCCCCGACGGGGAGTCGATCGGCCGCGTCCGGGACGTGGTGATCACGGCCCGCGTCGGCAGGCAGCAGCCGCGCGTGCTCGGGCTGGTCATCGAATTGTTCACGCGCAAACGCATCTTCGTCCCGATGCTCCGCGTCACCGCCATCGAGCCCAGCTCCGTGACCCTCACCACGGGCAACGTCAGTCTCCGCCGCTTCCAGCAACGACCCGGCGAGGTCCTGGCCCTCGCCCAGGTCGCGGATTCCCACGTGCGCGTGGACGACCCGGAACTCGAGGAACTGCGCGACGCCGACATCATCGTCGTCGACCTGGGCATCGAGCAGACCCGCACGCGGGACTGGGTGGTGTCGAAGGTGGCGGTGCGCGGGCACCGCGGCAGGCTCGGCCGTCGGGCCGCCATGCACGTCGTCGGGTGGCAGCACGTGCAGGGCCTCACGCAGACCGACCTGGCGATGCCCGGTCAGGGCGTCTCGGCCCTGCTCACGCAGTTCGAGGGGATGCGCGCCGCCGACGTCGCGAACGCGATGCGCCTCCTGCCGGAGAAACGCCGCCACGAACTCGCCCTCGCACTCGACGACGAGCGCCTCGCCGACGTCGTCCAGGAACTGCCCGCCGACGACCAGACGGATCTGCTCATGCACCTCGAGGTGGAGCGCGCCGCGGACGTCCTCGAGGCCATGGATCCCGACGACGCCGCCGACCTCCTCGGTGAGCTTCCCGAGACCGAGGCCGAATCGCTGCTGCAGTTGATGGATCCGCAGGACTCCGAGCCAGTCCGCCGCCTGCTCGAGCACTCACCCGACACGGCGGGCGGTCTGATGACTCCCGAGCCGGTGGTCCTCACCGCGTCGACGACGGTCGCCGAGGCCCTGGCCCGGGCGCGCATCTCGGACGTCACGCCCGCGCTCGCGAGCATGGTGTTCGTCGTCCGTCCTCCGACCGCGACGCCGACCGGCCGCTACCTGGGATGCGTGCACCTGCAGAAACTGCTGCGCGAGCCGCCCGCGAGCCTCGTCGGCGGACTGCTCGACACCGACATGCCGCGGCTGGCGCCCGAGGACTCCCTGACGGCGGTGACGCGGTACTTCGCGACCTACAACCTGGTGTGCGGACCCGTGGTCGACGACGAGGAACACCTGATCGGCGCGGTCACCGTCGACGACGTCCTGGACCATCTCCTCCCCGAGGACTGGCGTGAAGAGGAGATCGACGTATGAGCGAGAAGTCCCCCAGCGCGGCCGCCCGGAACCTGTCGGACCGGCAGCGCCTCGACACCCCACGCGGCACCCGCCGATTCAGGGTCTCGTACGACGTGGAGGCCGTCGGCCGGGCCAGCGAGAACTTCGCCCGGTTCCTCGGTACGGGGCGCTACCTGATGATCCAGACGGTGATCGTGATCGTCTGGATCCTCGTCAACGTCTTCGCCGTCCGCCTGCAGTGGGATCCGTATCCGTTCATCCTCCTCAACCTGGCGTTCTCCACCCAGGCCGCCTACGCCGCGCCGCTGATCCTGCTGGCACAGAACCGCCAGGAGAACCGCGACCGCGTGGCCCTCGAGGAGGACCGCTCCCGCGCCGAGCAGACGAAGGCGGACACCGAATTCCTCGCCCGGGAACTGGCCGCGTTGCGCATCGCGATCGGCGAGGTGGCGACACGCGATTACCTGCGGCGCGAACTCGACGAGATCAGGACGCTGCTGGCCGACGAGGAAGACACGCGCATCCGCCGGAAATGAGTCCGGCGAATCCCCCCAAACCTCGGCAGGGCCCATCACGGATATGTAACGTCAGTCACATCTTCTCGGATGTATGCGGTGTGCACAGGCGAAGAGCACCGCAGGGGGTGATCGAGTGCGGATACGTGGACTGTTGACGGTGACTGCCCTGACCGTGGGCGCAGTTGCCACCCTCGGGTCCTCGACCGGCGGTTCCGCGATCAGCGGCGCAACCGTGAGCACCACCGCCTACTCGTCCACGGGTGCGGCGACGGCCCTCGCGGTGTCGTCGATCACGCCGGGAAGCACTCCCCCGGCCGCGTACCTTCCGCCCGCGGGAATCGTGGCACCCACACCACGGGTCGCGCGGTCGCAGCGGGCCGCACCCCCGCCGCCCGCACCGGCGCCCGCCGTGACAAATCCCACATCCCCTCGTTCGTCGGCGTCGCCGTCCGGCACCGGGCTCATCGCCGCACCGGTGATATTGAGCGCTCTGGGTATCCCGGAGATCGTGCTCAACGCCTACCGGTCCGCGGAACTCGAGATGATGGCGGAGTCCCCCAAGTGCGGTCTGCCGTGGCATCTGCTGGCCGGGATCGGCCGCATCGAATCGGGGCACGCCGGTGGCGGCCGGACCGACTCGGTGGGCACCACGATCACCCCGATCCTGGGTCCGGTTCTCGACGGCAGGCTGGCGGGCAACGAGATCATCCGCGACACCGACCGCGGCGCCACCGACGGCGACCCCGGGCACGATCGCGCCGTCGGACCGATGCAGTTCATTCCGTCCACATGGGCCAAGTACGCGTCGGACGGCAACGCCGACGGCGTGGCCGATCCCAACAACGTGTTCGACGCGACGCTGGCGGCCGCCCGGTACCTCTGCTCGGGCGGTCTCGACCTCCGCGATCCGCTCCAGGAGACCCGTGCCGTGTTGCGCTACAACAACTCGGCCGCATACGCCGCCAACGTCATCACCTGGTCGAATGCGTACAGGAACGGAGGAACTCCGACGCCGAGCCAGCTGTCGGAGTCGGCCTCGCCGACGCCTGGACGGGTCGCCGACGCCGCGGCCGCCGCGGCCGAGTCGGACCTCCCCCGCGATCTCGCGACCACCCCGCAGCCGTCGACGGACGGTGCCGCCGCCCCCACGACGCCCGATCCGGCCCCGCCGATTCCCGGGCTCCCGCCGCTGCCGCAACTGCCCTGTCTGCTCTTCTGCCCGCCCGCCGATCCGTCGGCTCCCGCGGCCGCCGTGCCCGCCCCGGTCGCGCCCCCGGCCACCGCTCCGGCTGTCGCCGTTCCCCGGTAGTCACCCCCGCGCCCGCCGCGCGCTCTGCCCATTCGCAGGGCGCGCGGTGACGTGCATGCGCGGGTCGCCGGGTGCGTGTGCCGTCGACCCACACGCTCTCACCAGCCCCCGTTGCGTCCTGGCGTGACCTTGCCGTGTTCGTTACCCTCGCTTACGTGCGTTCCGAGTAACGGAACCCTCCGATACAAGTCCATTTGATCACGGTTGAATAACGGAAAGATATCGAATCAGGTAGCCTCGATCCGGTCAGTTGAACGGAACACCCCAAGACGGGGGTCGCAGGAGGCAATCGAGTGGGTCGGCACAACAAGAAGACGGATTCCCATATCCGCCGCAATTCGGTCATCGCGCTTACCGGACTCGTCCCCATCGGACTGATCACCGCAGCCAACACGGCCGGCGCCGCACCCAAGGTCCCGTTCCTGTCCACGAGTTCCTCGTCGGAGGTCGCCGACGTCGCCCAGGAGGCGACCGACACCGCACCCGAGGCCGCAGAAGCCGTCACCCCGGTCGCGGAGACCGCCGCCGAGTCCACACCCGCGGTCGAGGCAGCGCCCGCGCCGCCGGCACTCGCACCCGTCCAGGCCACGCCGCCGCTCCCGGCGAGCATCGCGCAGGGCGCACTCGGCATCCCCGCCGTCAACGTCGCGGCCTACCAGAACGCCGAACGCATTCTCGCGGTCGAGCAGCCGGGTTGCGGCATGTACTGGACGCTCATCGCCGGAATCGGCCGAGTCGAGTCCACCCACGCCTACGACGGCAAGACCGACGACAAGGGCAACATGCTCAAGCCCGTCCTCGGCCCGGTCCTCGACGGCAGCCTCGGCGGCAACGCCGTCATCCGCGACACCGACGGCGGCAAGCTGGACGGCGACGCCAACTACGACCGCGCGGTCGGCCCCACCCAGTTCCTGCCCGAAACCTGGAACCGCTACGCGGGCGACGGCAACGGCGACGGCGTCGCCGACCCGCAGAACGTCTTCGACTCCGCGCTCACCACCGGAAAGTACCTGTGCGACGGCGGATTGAACGTCAAGGATCCGATCCAGGCGGCCAAGGCCGTGCACCGCTACAACAACTCCGCCGCCTACGTGGCGAACGTGCTCGCATGGTCCGCCGGCTACTCCAGCGGAATCATCCCGGCGGCCGCGGACCTGCCGCGCATCCACTGAGCGCACATCCTTACCATTGAGTCATGCCAGTCCTGAGCGAGTCCGCTGTACGTAGCGCCTTGGCGCGCGTCCAGGATCCCGAGATCCGGAAACCGATCACCGAACTCGGGATGGTCAAGAGCATCGACATCGCGGCCGACGACAGCGTCGACATCGCGATCTACCTGACCACCGCGGGCTGTCCGATGCGGACCGAGATCAGCGACCGTGTCACCAAGGCCGTGGCGGACGTCCCCGGCGTCGGTGCGATCCGCGTCGAACTCGACGTGATGAGCGACGAGCAGCGCACCGAACTCCGCAAGTCGCTGCGCGGAGACTCCGCCGAGCCGGTCATCCCGTTCGCCCAGCCCGGTTCGCTCACCCGCGTCTACGCGGTGGCGTCGGGCAAGGGTGGCGTCGGCAAGTCCAGCGTCACGGTCAACCTGGCCGCCGCGCTGGCCGCCCGCGGACTGTCGGTGGGTGTGCTCGACGCCGACATCTACGGCCATTCCGTGCCCCGCATGCTCGGCACCGACGCCAAGCCCACGCAGGTCGAACGCATGATCATGCCGCCCGTCGCGCACGACGTGAAGATGATCTCCATCGCCCAGTTCACCCAGGGCAACACCCCGGTCGTGTGGCGCGGGCCGATGCTGCACCGCGCCCTGCAGCAATTCCTCGCCGACGTCTTCTGGGGCGATCTCGACGTCCTGCTGCTCGATCTGCCGCCGGGAACCGGCGACGTCGCCATCTCCGTCGCGCAACTGATCCCCGGCGCGGAGATCCTGGTCGTCACCACCCCGCAGCAGGCCGCCGCCGAGGTGGCCGAGCGCGCCGGCGCCATTGCCCTGCAGACCCGTCAGCGCATCGTCGGCGTCGTCGAGAACATGTCGTGGATGGACATGCCCGACGGCAGCCGAATGGACATCTTCGGTTCCGGTGGCGGTCAGGCCGTCGCCGACCGCCTCACGAAGGCCGTGGGTGCGAAGGTGCCGCTGCTGGGCCAGATACCGCTCGAGCAGGCTGTCCGGGAGGGCGGCGACGGCGGCGTTCCCATCGTCCTCGGCCAGCCGGATTCGCCGGCCGCGACGGCGCTCCGCGACATCGCCGACAAGCTGGCCGTCCGCAAGCGCGGGCTCGCCGGAATGTCGCTGGGAATCGACACCACCCGGCACCTCTAGGCGCTCCGCGCTCGTGCGCCTTTCTGGTTGTTCCCGCAACCACAACGGCGCACGAGCCCGAAGGGCCTACGTGGCGTCGAGGTCGATCGGGGGGCGCTCGCCCGCCGCGAGCGGCTTGTTCTGCGGAGCAGTGGGCGTCGACGGATCGGCGCTGACGGCCTTCGTTCCCGGGTTCGACTTGTCGAACGAGACCGAACTCGGCTTGTCGAAGTTGCCGGTGAGAATCGAATCGTCACCGTCGAGAAGGTGTTTGGTGATGACGGCACGCGGGGTCATTCCGCGGAGCTGATTGAGATCCGCCAGCGGTTTGCGGAGATCCTCGAACTCCGGACCGAGTTCGTCCTTGAGTTGCTGGCTGGCGCCGCTCGCATACTCGCGGACCTGCCTCAGTGACTTCGTAACCCAGCTGATCGCACCCGGAAGCCGCTCGGGTCCCAGGATGACCAGAGCTGCGACGAGGAGGACCATGAACTCGCCCCAACCAATGTTGCCGAACACGTGGTCAGCCTACTGTGCGGTGCGGGTGCATGCCCAGGTGGCGGAGCGATTTCACAGCAACCTCTCGAGTCAATCGGAGGCCGGGGTCACGTCGACATCGACGAGCCGGCTCTCGCGGATCAGCTGAACCCGGACGGGCTCACCGATCTTCTGCAGGTTGACAGCGACGACCAACTCGTCGGCACTGGTGACCGTGCGGTCGCCGACCTTGACGATGACATCGTTCTCGACGATCCCCGCCCGCGCGGCCGGGCTGTCCGAGCGGACGTTGGCCACCTGGGCGCCGCTGGTGTTGTCGTTGACGACGGTGCGGGCGTTGACGCCGATGTCCGGGTGATGCATCTGCCCGTCCCGGATGAGGGTCTGGGCGACCGTGGTGACGTCGTCGATGGGAATCGCGAAGCCGAGACCCACCGAGCCCCCGGATTCGCTGAGCATGGCGGTGTTGATGCCGATCACCCGGCCCGTGTCGTCGACGAGCGCACCGCCCGAGTTGCCGTGGTTGATGGCGGCGTCCGTCTGGACGGCGTCGATGACGGCGTTCGTGTCGGAGCCCTCGCCGGACAGTCGCATCGGGCGGTGCAGGGCACTGACGATGCCGCGGGTGACGGTCTTGCTGAGTCCGAGGGGCGAACCGACGGCGACGACGTCCTCCCCGACCTGCACGTCCCCGGACCTGCCGAGTTCGGCGACCGTCAGATTGTCGGCGGAGACCTTGAGCACGGCCAGGTCGGTCTTGATGTCGCGACCGACGATCTGGGCGTCCGCCTTCGTTCCGTCGGAGAAGATCACCTGGATCTTGCCGCCGTCTGGGGCGGTGGCGGCCGCGGAGATGACGTGATTGTTGGTGACGATGTACCCGGCGCCGTCGATGACGACACCCGAACCGGTACTGCCCTGGTCGCCGACCGCCACCTGGATGGACACGACGGAGGGCAGGACGGCGTCCGCGACCTGCGCGACGGGCGACTGCCCGAGGTCCTCGTCGCCGCCCTGCACGAGAGTGACGCTGTCGCTGGTCAGCGAACTGCGATCGGCGGTGATCACCGCCGCGAGCAGGCCACCGACCAGACCGATCGCGAGTGCGATTCCGCCCAGCGCGGCCAGCGCCTTCGGCGCCACCTTCCCGCCGAACAGAACCTCCCGGGCGCTGAGGGCGGGAGCCGGCGGCTGCGAGTGTTCCGTGGCGTGCAGCGCCGGGGAGCCGAGTTCGACACCCGCCGCGGGGTCGCGCCACGGGTCCGCCGGCGGCGCCTCGCCTGCCGGGACGGAGGGCGTGCGGTGGGGATCGCGCTGGATGGTGTCGACCTCGCCGTCCGGTCGGCCGAACGCCTCCGCCAGCACGGGGTCGGGTGCACCGACCTTCATGGAAGGTTCGCTCGCACGCCGGGCGTCCGACGGAGCGAAGGAACCGGTGACACCACCCGGTCGGCCGAACGCGCGGCTGGACGCCGCATCGATCTGCGGCCGGTAGACGGGTCTCGGATCGAGCCGGGGGGCGTCCGCCGGACGCAGCGTGCCCGACTCGTCCGCCACGGGACCGTCGGGAGCCGTCGCATCGGAACCCGGAGTCTTGTAATCCGCCGTCACGCTGTCGTGTCCCCCTCGTGTGCGTCAGTCACGCGCCCCAGTATCACCGATGCCCCGCCGGACACGGACACCGCCGTCGTCGGTGCGGCTGCGCTCAACGGCGCCAGCGCCGGGACCAGATCCGGCTGGTGATCGAGTACTCGCTCCCGACCGGCGAGTCCGGGGTGCGGGAGTCGAACGGGGACTTGTCGGCGGGATCGCCCTGGTTGCAGCTGGGGATCTGGCTCAGCAGTCCCAGCAGGCCCGAGGGCATCGCGACGTCGCCGCTGCGGCGCAGGGCACGACGTGCCTGCTGCTGGGAGTCCACCTCGAACGCGCACTCGGCGCAGATCGACAGGTGGTGGGCGGCGCGCAGATAAGCGGACATGCGGAGTTCACCGTCGACGAAGGCGGCGATCGCCTCACTCGCCAGATGTTCGGTGGAGCCAAACTGGCGAGGTACACGCCCCTGCGTCATTCGTCCCTCCTGGTAACTACCCGACGCCGATCTGATCGGAGTCAACCTTTCCGTTCACAGCCAGATGCTCGCGCAGAGCCTGCCTGCCGCGGTGGATGCGGCTGCGCACGGTCCCGAGCTTCACACCCAGTGTGGCACCGATCTCCTCGTAGGACAGTCCTTCGATGTCACACAGCACGACCGCGGCGCGGAACTCCGGGGCCAGCGAATCGAGCGCTGCCTGCAGATCTGCGTCCAGGCGGGCGTCGTGGTAGATCTCCTCGGGGTTCGGCCCGTCGGCCGGGACCCGATCGTAGTCCTCGGGGAGCGCTTCCATGCGGATGCGGTTCCGGCGGCGGACCATGTCGAGGAAGAGGTTGGTGGTGATGCGGTGCAACCAGCCCTCGAACGTGCCGGGCTGGTAGTCGGACAGGGATCGGAACACCCGGATGAACGTGTCCTGGGTGAGGTCCTCGGCGTCCTGCGCGTCACCCGACAGCCGGTAGGCCAGCCGGTAGACTCGGTCGCCGTGCTCGCGGACGAGTTCGTCCCACGACGGCATGGCGGACTTCTCGCCTGTGGCGTCGAACACAGCCGTGCCCGTCAGCTCGGCCTCCGACAGCTGCTCGTCGGTGTTTCTCTCGTCTGGAGCCATCGTGTGGTTGCTCATCGAGTTAAGTGGATCCTCCTACTCAGGACCGCAGATCACTGAACGTGTTATAGGCGTCAACTCTCGGGAGCCGGGATTTGTTCCCGGGCTCTCGGACTTTTCCTGCGTCGTCGTGATCTCCCCGCCGGGCGGTCTTCGGATCTGGCGTTGGGCTTACTCTTTCCCACCCCGATATGTGTGTGGTGTGAGCAAGCTGAGGTATTCCTGAGAATCGCGACCGGCCGGGTCACGGCATTGTTGTCGAGCGCGCCTCGCAGCGGCGATGACGAGACCCCGATAGCCTCATGTGCGTGCAGACAAACGCCGAACGGATACTCACCCACGCAGAAGGGGCTGTCCGTGAAGACGAGGCCCTCGGTGCGGCCAGGGAGCGGGCGGACGACCTCGGTGCCGAACCAGTACCTCCCGCGGTCGGTGCTGCTCTCGCCCTGTTTGCCCGCATGCTGGACGCCAAGACGGTCGTCGAGGTCGGCACCGGCGCGGGTGTGAGCAGCCTGTGGCTGCTCCGGGGCATGCGCGAGGACGGCGTCCTCACCACCATCGACAGTGAACCCGAGCACCAGCGAGCCGCCAAGCTGTCGTTCCGGACCAACGACATCGCACCCGCCCGGACGAGGCTGATCAACGGCCGGGCGCTCGACGTCCTGCCGCGACTCGCCGACGGCGCTTACGACCTGGTGTTCGTCGACAGTGCACCGGTCGACCACCCGCACTACGTCCGCGAAGGGGTTCGGCTGCTGCGCCCGGGCGGGGCGATCGTCCTGCACAACGCCCTGCACGGGGGCCGGGTCGTCGACCCGAGCCAGCGGGACGCCGCGACCGTCGCCGTCCGCGAGGCCGCGAAGGCGCTCGCCGAGGACGACAAGCTGATCCGGGTGTTGCTGCCGATCGGCGACGGCCTGCTCTGCGCATCCAAGCTCTGAGGGGCCGCGTCCGTCAGATCCAGACGCCCTTGCCGATGGCGACGACTCCGCCGTTGCTGACGGCGAAGCGCTGCTTGTCGCGCTCGAGGTCGACGCCGATGATCTCCCCGTCGCCGACGACGACGTTCTTGTCGAGGATCGCGCGGCGCACGACGGCGCCCTTGCCGATGCGCACACCCGGCATGAGGACGCTGCCCTCCACGGTCGCGCCGCTGTCGACCATCACGTTGGAGCTGAGCACCGAGTTTCGCACCGTGGCCGCCGACAGGATGCAGCCGGCCCCGACCACGGACTCCTGCGCGAGGCCGCCCTGCACGAACTTGGCGGGCGCCAGGTTCTCCGTCTCGCCGCGGATCGGCCAGCGCCGGTTGTAGAGGTTGAAGATGGGGTGGACCGACACGAGGTCCATGTGGGCGTCGTAGAACGCGTCGAGTGTTCCCACGTCCCGCCAGTAGCCCCGGTCGCGGTCGGTGGCACCGGGGACGACGTTGTCCTTGAAGTCGTACACGGACGCCTCGCCCGCCTCGACGAGCGCGGGGATGATGTCGCCGCCCATGTCGTGGTCGGAATCGGAGTTCTCGGAGTCGGCCCGGATGGCGTCGACGAGCACCTTGGTGGTGAACACGTAGTTACCCATCGACGCGAACGTCATGTTGGGGTCGTCCGGGGTTCCCGGCGGATGCGCCGGCTTTTCGAGGAACTGCACGATGCGGCCCGACTCGTCGCTGTCGATGCAGCCGAACGCGAACGCCTCGCTGCGCGGCACCCGGATCCCGGCCACCGTCACTCCGGCGCCCGACTCGATGTGGTGCTGCACCATCTGCTCGGGGTCCATGCGGTACACGTGGTCGGCACCGAACACGACGATGTACTCGGGGTCCTCGTCGTAGACGAGGTTCAGCGACTGCAGGATCGCGTCCGCACTGCCGGTGTACCAGCGCGGGCCCAGACGTTGCTGCGCGGGAACGGGAGTGATGTATTCACCCGCGAACCCGGACAGTCGCCACGTCTGAGAGATGTGGCGGTCCAACGAGTGCGACTTGTACTGCGTCAGAACACACAGGCGGAGGTATCCCGCATTGACCAAATTGCTGAGCACGAAATCGATCAACCGATAGGCGCCTCCGAAAGGCACAGCGGGCTTCGCCCGATCCGCGGTGAGCGGATAGAGACGTTTGCCCTCGCCGCCGGCGAGCACGATTCCAAGCACATGTGGCTGGCTCCTCACCCTGTCAACCTATCGGGCGGCCACTCCCCCCGCCAGCGAAGCGCCGACTCACAATTTCTCCGATACCCGAATGTGTCCGAGAGCGGTGGCCCGAAGCGGCCCGGGCGGTTACGTTAGGCCGGTGCGGGTGGCGATGATGACGAAGGAATACCCACCGGAGATCTATGGCGGTGCGGGTGTACACGTCACCGAACTGGTTGCTCAGTTGAAGCAGCTGTGCGAGGTGGACGTGCATTGTATGGGTGCTCCGCGCGTCGGGGCGGTCGTGCACACCCCCGATCCCGCGCTGGCCGGGGCCAATCCGGCGCTCGCGACGCTGTCCGCCGAACTGCGCATGGCGGACGCCGCGACGGGCGCCGACGTCGTGCACTCGCACACCTGGTACACCGGCCTCGCCGGCCATCTGGCATCCGCGCTGTACGACGTGCCGCACATCCTCACCGCCCACTCCCTCGAGCCGCGCAGGCCCTGGAAGGCGGAGCAGCTGGGCGGCGGCTACCGCATCTCGTCGTGGTCCGAGCGCAACGCGGTGGAGCACGCGGACGCGGTGATCGCCGTGAGCGCCGGCATGCGACTCGACGTCCTCGACGCGTACCCGTTCGTCGACCCGCACCGGGTCCACGTGGTGCGCAACGGGATCGACACGTCCGTCTGGCACGCGGGACCGGCAGGCCCGGGGCAGTCCGCGCTGGCGAAGATCGGCGTCGACCCGGATCAGCCGATGGTGGCGTTCGTCGGCCGCATCACGCGGCAGAAGGGCGTCGGTCATCTGATCGCCGCGGCACACCACTTCGCGCCCGAGATCCAGTTGGTGCTGTGCGCGGGCGCCCCCGACACCCCGGAGATCGCCGCCGAGACCGAGCAGGCCGTCGCCGCCCTCGCGGCGCACCGCGGCAACGTGTTCTGGGTGCGCGAGATGCTCCCCACCGAACAGGTGCGGGAAATCCTCTCGGCCGCAACCGTCTTCGTGTGCCCGTCCGTGTACGAGCCGCTGGGGATCGTGAACCTCGAGGCCATGGCCTGCGAGACCGCGGTCGTGGCGTCCGACGTCGGCGGCATCCCGGAGGTGGTGGAGGACGGGGTCACCGGCCGTCTGGTGCACTACAACTCGTACGAGCCGGAAGCGTTCGAGCAGGCGCTGGCCGAGTCGGTCAACGCGATCGCCTCCGATGTCGGCACCGCCGAGGCCATGGGCAAGGCCGGGCGGGCGCGGGCGATCGCCGAGTTCTCCTGGGCGGCCATCGCGCAGCAGACCCTCGACGTCTACCAGGACGCGCTGGCGCGCCGCTGACGGAGCTCAGAGCCGGGTGTAGGTGGACACCGTCACCGACGCCGTCACCGGATAGTCCTGCGGCAGCGCCGCGATCGAGGATGCGAGCCGCTCGGGTGTCAGGTGCCGCGCCGACGGCCCCATCCCCACCAGGCGGGTCACGTCGAGATGCGACAACGACATCGGGTACTCCACCGCCACATGGCCGGTGCGCTCGAACCGCCCGGACACGGCGGCCCCGAGCCGCTCGACCTTACGGTCGTCGACCCGGACCATGCCGAGCAGGTCCACGAGTTCCCCCAGGTGCCGCTCCGTGGGCGTGAGGACCACGAGGGAGCCGTGCTCGGCCAGCACCCGGTGCGCCTCGTCGGCGTTGCGGGGCGCGAACACGCACAGGACGTGGCTGAGGACGTGGTCGCGCACCGGAAGGTGTTGCCACACGTCGGCAACCACCGCCCCGGCACGCGGGTGGGCCCTGGCGATGCGACGGGCCGCGTACTTGGACACGTCCAGCCCGATTCCCCGGCCGGTCGGGGCGGCGTCGAGGACGCGCGCCAGGTAGTGGCCTGTGCCCGCGCCGATCTCGAGGATCCGGGGATCGTCGCCGGCCCCGGTGCCCGCCACCACCGCGTCCGCCACGGCATCCATCAGCCGGTCGAAGCTGCCGCCACCGAGGAAGTCCGCACGTGCGGCGATCATTTCGGGGCTGTCGCCGTCGAACTTGCCGCCTGCCCCGGTCATCAGGGTGACGTAGCCCTGACGCGCCACGTCGAAGGTGTGCCCTGCGTCGCACAGGATCGCGCCTTCGTCGAGTTCCACGGGCGACCGGCACTGCGGGCAGGCCAGCAGGTCGGTCACATCGGACAGCACGAACGTTCGCCTCCCTGTTCCGGACACGGAACAGGCCCCGCACCGAGAATGGCGACGGGGCCTGCCCTGTGAGGTTCTCTCCGCACTCGACTAACTGGTGACGCCCTTGAGCTCTTCACCGAGTGCGGCAGCTTCCTCCGGGGTGAGCTCGACAACCAGACGTCCACCACCCTCGAGCGGAACCCGCATGACGATTCCTCGTCCCTCTTTGGTTGCTTCGAGGGGACCGTCCCCGGTCCGGGGCTTCATGGCCGCCATCCTCTGCTCCCTCCAGATCTGCGCTGCCTGCTTGCGCCTCGACAAATTTTGGCACCCCGCCAACACTCGGCGAGGCTTGTGACATCCATTCTTCCCTATGGACACGAGTACCGGGAACCTGAGTCACGAATACGCAGGTTCCCGGTACTTCAGGCAGTGATCGGGACCCAGCAGCCGACGACGTGGTCGTCCACCATCCCGGTGGCCTGCATGAGTGCATAAGCGGTGGTAGGGCCCACAAACTTGAACCCTCGCCGCTTCAATTCCTTCGCCATCGCGGTGGACTCGGGTGTGACGGCCGGGACGTCGCCGAGGGTGGCGAGGCGGCTCGGGCGCGGCGGCGGGGCGAACGACCACAGCAGCGTGTCCAGGTCGGTGTCCGACAACTCCAGCAGGGCCCGCGCGTTGCTCACCGACGCCTCGATCTTGGCGCGGTTCCGGACGATCGACGCGTCCCCGAGCAGGCGCTCCACGTCATGTTCCGTGTACCGCGCGACCGCCTCCGGATCGAAGCCGGCGAACGCCGCCCGGAAGGCGTCACGCTTGCGGAGAATCGTGATCCACGACAGCCCGGACTGGAACGCTTCGAGGCACAGCCGTTCGTACAATTCGTCGCGGCCGTGCAGCGGGCGGCCCCACTCGAGGTCGTGGTAGTCGCGGTACAGGCTGGACCCGTCCGAGTCGACCGCCCACGCGCACCGCACCCTGTCCTCGGCGCTCACCGGGCGTCACCCGGATCTTCGGACGCGGCGTCGACCGCCGCCAACTGCTCACGCAGCGAATCGATTTCGCGACCCAGCCGGGCCAGCGCCCAGTCGACCTCGCTCGCCTTGTACCCCCGCAGGGTCTGCTGGAATCGCAGCGCCTCCACGTCGGCGCCCGTCACGCCCTCGGCGGGCAGGGCCGTGAGTGTGGTGCCGGGCGGCAGCGGCGCGAGTTCCTCCGAACGGCCGAACACCGCACTGGCGGCGAGGAACAGCATCGCGCCGACGAACGCCATGACGAGCAGATAGAGCAGGGCTGTCACCATGCCCCGATCCTGTCACGGACGTCCGACAGCCTCCCGCGTCAGGGGCGCCCGGTCAGGGGCACACCGTGTTCATCGGCGGACGATCGGCCAACGCGACGTCCGTCGTCGTCGGCACGAAGGAGTCGCCGTCCACCAGGAACTGGGTCAGGCCCGCCCCCGAATCGGGCACCCCGCAGCGCCGCATCATGGTGCCGATGATCTGCCTGCTCATCACCCCGAGTTCGGACAGCGGACGGTTCCGGTGCTTGCGCACCCCCAGATTGACCTGGCCGATCGCACCGAGACCGAGACGGTCGTACGTGTCGAGCAGCAGCCCGATCTCGACGCCGTAGCCGGGGGCGAACGGAACCGCCGACAGCAACTCCCGGGTGCCCGCGTACTCGCCGCCCAGCGGCTGCAGCACGCACGTCAGCTCCGGCCGGAGCGACGCCAGCATCGGGCGGGCCACGAGTTCGGTCACCCGGCCGCCGCCGTTGGCGTCTTCCGTCCCGCTGAGCCGGAGCGGACGCCGGTAGTAGCCCTTCACGAGATGGATGCCGTCGGCCGTCAGCAACGGTCCGAGCAGTTTCGGGACGAATGCCGGATCCGGGTTGATGAGATCCGAGTCGACGAAGGCGATGAGATCGCCGGTGCTCGCGGCGACGGAGCGCCACAACACCTCCCCCTTGCCGGCGACGGGCGGGAAGGCGGGCACCGCCTCCTCCCGGCTGATCACGGTGGCGCCTGCGGCGCGTGCGCGTTCCGCCGTCAGGTCCGTCGATCCGGAATCGAGCACGATCAACTCGTCCACCAGACCACCCAGCAGCGGATGGATCGTGTCCACCACCGCGGCGACGGTCTCCTCCTCGTTGAGCGCGGGCAGGACCACCGACACGGTGCGCCCCGCCTTGGCCCGTTCGAGTTCGGCGATGCTCCACGACGGCTGATCCCAGCTGTTCGCCTCGGCCCAGCTGCGAGGGGTTCGCTCCTCCGCCACCATCGTGCGGGCCGCCCGGGCCCCCACGGCACTCATGCCAGCCCCCGCACGGTGCGGGCCGGGGCGCGTCGGCCCTGAATCGCGGCCACCATGTCCACCACTCGACGCGTGGGGGCAACTTCGTGGACACGGAAGACTCGGGCGCCTCCTGCGGCGGCCATCGCTGTCGCTGCCAATGTTCCCTCCAACCGCTCGACGAGATCTACCCCTAGAGTCTCCCCGACGAAGTCCTTGTTGCTCAGCGCCATGAGCACAGGCCACCCCGTATTTACAAGATCTTCCACTCGCCGCAACAACTCGAGCCCGTGATAGGTGTTTTTCCCGAAATCGTGGGTGGGATCGATGAGGATCGAGTCGGCGGGCACGCCCAGCCGGGCCGCATTCTCGGCGGCCGACACCACTTCCCCGAGGACGTCCGCGACGACGTCGGAGTAGCGGACGCGGAACGGCCGCGTCCGTGGCACCGCTCCCCCGGTGTGCGAACAGACGATGCCGGCACCCGTCTCCGCGGCCACCTCGACCAGCGCCGGGTCGGCGCCGGCCCACGTGTCGTTGATCAGGTCGGCACCCTCGGCGACCGCCAGCCGCGCCACGTCACTGCGCCAGGTGTCGACGCTGATGAGCAATTCCGGATAGCGTCCGCGGATCGCGGCGACGAACGGCACCACCCGCCGGGTCTCCTCCGCCGAGTCGACCACGTCGCCGGGACCGGCCTTCACGCCGCCGATGTCGACGAGGTCGGCGCCCTCGTCCACGGCACGTTCGACCGCCGACATCGCCGCGGAGTCGGTGAACGTGGCCCCGCGGTCGTAGAACGAATCGGGTGTCCGGTTGACGATGGCCATCACCAGCGCACGGTCGACCGCCACGGGCCGCCCGCACAGCGTGGGTGACGGACGGTCGGGCGCGGGCGGTGCGTCTGTCTCGGCCATGCCACCAATATTGGCACGCAGCGAAATCGAAACCACCCGTGAGTACTTGTTAACGGCGGGCGGTTAACAAGTACTCACGGGCGCGGCAGCGCACCCTTCGCCACTTCCTCGACGTACCCGTCGTATGCACGCTGGTAGCCGTCGCTGCGGCCGGACAGCACGTGCAGCGTGTCGGTGTCCTCGACGTCGTAGCCCTCCTTGCGGAGTTCCACCTTGCGACTCTTGAACGTCGACGTCTGCTCCAGCGAGTCGACGACGCGGACGAACAGCGGCACCGCGTACGACGGCAGCCGCTGGAACAGCAACTCCGCCACGTCGGAACCGTCGAAGTCCTGGTTCTCGTGCAGCGTCACCGCGGCCATTCCGGCGCGACCGTCGGTGCCGGGAATCTCGACGCCGTACACGACGGCGTGCTCGACCGCGGGATGCGCGAGAAGCGCGCCCTCGACCTCGGTGGTCGCGACGTTCTCGCCCTTCCAGCGGAACGTGTCGCCGAGCCGGTCGACGAACGCGACGTGCGACCAGCCCTGGCGGCGCACCAAGTCTCCGGTGTCGAACCAGCAGTCGCCGTCGTCGAAGGCGTCGCGGACGAGTTTCTTGTTCGTGGCGTCCTCGTCGGTGTAGCCGTCGAACGGCGCCCGGTCCGTCACCTTCGACAGCAGCAGACCGACCTCGCCGGTGCGGACCTTGCGCAGTGTGCCGTCGGAGTGCCGTCGGGGGGATCCGCTGTCCTCGTCGTACTCGACCACGGCGTGCGGGAGCGGGCAGATGCCTGCGGTCCGGTCGACGTTGAGGGCGTTGACGAACGCGATGTTGCATTCGCTGGCGCCATAGAACTCGGCGACCCGGGAAATGCCGAACCGGGTGGTGAACTCGGACCAGATCTCCGGACGGAGCCCGTTGCCGACCATCAGCCGGATGGCGTTGTCGCGGTCGCCCGGCTTCTCGGGCTGGTTCAGCAGATACCGGCACAGTTCACCGATGTAGGTGAACGCGGTGGCCCGGTTCAGCGCGACGTCGTCCCAGAACTTGGACGCCGAGAACTGCTTGCCCAGCGCGAGCGTCGCCCCCGACCCCAGCACCGACGACAGCGACACTGTCAGCGCGTTGTTGTGGTAGAGCGGCAGGCAGCAGTAGAGGACGTCGCTGCCGCGCAGCCGGACTCCCATGTTGCCGAGTCCGGACATGCTCTTGAGCCAGCGGAAGTGACTCATCAGGCTGGCCTTCGGCAGTCCGGTGGTGCCGGAAGTGAAGATGTAGAAGGCCTTCTCCCGGGCCTGGATCTGTTCGCACACCTCGGGGTTGCCGTCGCCGGCCTTCTCGGCGAGCCGGTCGAGGTCGTCGAAATACACCACGGAGGCAACGGCGGGCGGTTCGCCGAGCGAGTCCACGGCCTCGCCGCACGCCTCGGACACCACGAGGACGCGACTGTCGAGCAGCGAGATGCTGTGCGCGAGCACGTCTCCGCGCTGATTGTGGTTCAGCATCCCGGCGGTGGCGCCGAGCTTGACGGCGGCGAGTGCGATGAGCAGTGTCTCGGGGGCGTTCTTGCCGAGGATCCCGACGACGTCCCCGCGCGACACGCCGAGGTCGGTGAGCACGTGGGCGTAGCGGTTCACGCGGATGTTGGCGTTCCGGTAACTCAGGGAGTCGCCCTCGAACCGCAGGAACGTGCGGCGCGGGTGCGCGGCGGCGGCGCGCTGGAAGACCAGGCCGATCGACTCCTTCGCGTCGGGGGTCCGGATGAGGCCGAGGACTCCCTTCGCCATGGTCGGCAGCTCCGGGATCAGGGCAGGCAACCGCCTGGCCAGATCGACCACACCGATTGTCGAACGTGCTTCAGAACGCATGACATCCCCTCGAGCCAGCAGTATGAACCAGGTCACCTTACTGCACGGTAACAACGTGCGCCACGACGGCGATCGGGCGCCCCCTCAGGAGAGGCAGGCGTCCAGCGCCTCCCCGACGTCGGTCCGGACGAGCAGCCTGTCGAGGGCGCGCTGCGCCACGAAGCCGCCGCCGCGCAGACCGTCGATCCAGTCCAGCAGGCCCGTGTAGTGGCCGTGCGGATCGAGCAGGACGACCGGCTTCTCGTGCATGCCGAGATAACCCGCAGTCCAGGTTTCGAACAGCTCCTCGAGCGTGCCGATACCGCCGGGCAGCGTGACGAAGGCGTCGGCCCGGTCCTCCATGACCTGCTTGCGCTGGCGCATGGTGTCGGTGACGACGAGCTCGTCCGCGTCGACGTCGGCGACTTCCCTGTGCACCAGGGCTTTCGGGATGACCCCGACGGTGATCGCCCCGGCGGCGCGGGCAGCCTCGGCCACCGCCCCCATCATCGAGACGTTGCCACCGCCGGACACGAGTTGCCAACCGCGCTTTCCGATTTCGGTGCCCACCTGGGCAGCGAGTTCCAGGAAGTGGTCGCCCACGGGACCCGAGGCGCAGTACACGCATACCGAGAACGGCTGCGACGGAACGGTTTCCGACCTCACCACTGGTCCTCCGTTCCGAGCAGGGCAGCCTCGTCGACACCCTGCTGCGATCGTACGACGATCTGCACCGCTTCCTCGACACTGTCCGTGACGTGCAGGAGGTTGACGTCACCTTCCGAGATCTTGCCGCCGTGCTGGAGAGTTCCCCGTAACCACTCCACGAGCCCGGACCAGTACTCGGAGCCGAAGAGGACGATCGGGAACCTCGTGACCTTGCGCGTCTGCACCAGAGTCAGCGCCTCGAACAGTTCGTCGAGCGTCCCGAACCCGCCGGGCAGGCAGATGAACGCCTGCGAGTACTTCACGAACATCGTCTTGCGCGCGAAGAAGTAGCGGAAGTTGATACCCAGGTCGACCCATTCGTTGAGGCCCTCCTCGAACGGCAGCTCGATACCGAGGCCGATGGAGTATCCACCCGATTCGCTGGCGCCGCGGTTGGCCGCCTCCATGACACCCGGGCCGCCGCCGGTCATGACGGCGTAGCCGGCCTCGGCCAGGCTCGCACCCAGCGCCCGCCCCGCCTCGTATTCCGGGTGGCCGTCCGGTGTGCGAGCGGAACCGAAGACGGTGACCGCCCGCGGCACCTCGGCCAGGGCACCGAAACCTTCGATGAACTCGCTCTGGATCCGCAGGACCCGCCAGGGGTCGGTGTGCACCCAGTCGGTCGAGCCCCTCTCGTCGAGCAACCGCTCGTCGAGTGTGGTCGTATCGTCCTTACGGGCGCGCCTCAACTGCACCGGACCCCGGTGCTTCACGGACGAGGACTTCCGTCCGTGAGTGTTCTTCTCGGGTGCCATGCGCCCCAGGCTAGCGGGTGGCCCGCTCGGGGCAGCGGGCAGTCACGGAGTGCTCAGATAGGCGCGGAGCACGGTCGTCACGTCGGTGATCTGCTGGACGGGGACGTGCTCGTCCCGCTTGTGGGCGAGGTTCGGATCGCCGGGACCGTAGTTGACGGCGGGGATGCCGAGCGCGGAGAACCGGGACACGTCGGTCCACCCGTACTTGGCGCGGAACTCGCCACCTGCTGCCGCGATCAGGGCCGCAGCCGCCGGATCGCTCAACCCCGGCAGGGCACCCGGCGACAGGTCCGTGACCTCGAAACCCAGCTCGAGGCCGTCGAAGACCTCCCGCACGTGGTCGATGGCCTGCTCGGCGCTGCGGTCGGGCGCGAAGCGGAAGTTCACGTCCATCTCCGCGGCGTCCGGGACCACGTTGCCCGCGACACCGCCGGCGATCCGCACGGCGGACAGGCCCTCCCGGTACACGCAGCCGTCGATGTCCACCGACCGCGCGGTGTAGTCGGACAGCCGCTGCAGGACCGGGGCGAACCGGTGGATCGCGTTGTCGCCGAGCCACGATCTCGCGGAGTGCGCGCGGGTGCCGCGGGTGGTCAGCGTCACCCGCAGCGTGCCCTGGCAGCCCGCCTCGATGAGCCCACCCGTCGGCTCGCCCAGGATGGCGACGTCCGCGCGCAACCACTCCGGGATCTCACGTTCGATCCGTCCGAGCCCGTTGTGGACGGCCGCGATCTCCTCGCAGTCGTAGAACACCAGCGTCAGGTCGTGCCCGAGGTTCTCCACGGTGGCGGCGAGATGCAGGAACACCGCGTCGCCCGACTTCATGTCGACCGTTCCGCACCCGTGCAGCAGGTCGCCCTCACGCCGGGACGGCACGTTGTCCGCGATCGGCACGGTGTCGAGATGCCCGGCGAGCATCACCCGGCTCGGGAGTCCCCGATCGGTGCGGGCGAGCACCGCGTTGCCGTTGCGGATGATCTCGAAACCGGTGGTCTGCTCCCGCAGCGCCGACTCGACGGCGGCGGCGATCGCCGACTCGTCGTGGGAGACGCTGGGGATGTCCACCAGCGCGGCGGTGAGGTCGATGGGATCGGCGTGGAGGTCGAGTGTGCTCACCCGTCCACCCTAAGCCGACCCGTCTTCCCGCTGCGGCGTTGCTACCCGTCGAAGCCACCCGGGATCTCGTAGATCGCACCGTCGAAACCGATGCGGAACAACCGCCCCGCGGAGAAGCCGCCGGACCCCTGCCCGTACACGACCATGCTCGACGTCGGCAGTCCCGATGCCAGCACGCAGTACTGCCCCGGCGCGTCGACGCGCCAGATCTCGCCGCGCACGTTGGCCGGGACCACCGGGCGGCCCCGCGAATCCAGGGTCAGGCCGTCCGGTGCCGCGAACGTGTCGAGGCCGGACAGGTCGAGGATGCTTTCGGGGGCGCCCGGGTTCGCGATCGGGATCCGGCTCACGCCCGGATTCACGAATGTCCGCGACACGTAGAGGTACCGGTCGTCCACACCGAGCACCGCACCGTTCGCGCTGGGCAGCGTCGCCCAGTTCGGTTCGACGCGGCCGTCGGGGAACACCCGCCCGACCTGCGTTCCGAAGTCGTTGGTGGCGTACGCGGTCCCGGCGGCGTCGACGTCGAGTCCGTTCGCCGCGCTCAGGCCCGACACGAACGGGGTCAGCCTGCCGGTGGCGGTGTTCAGCTTCGCGATCGCGCCCGGACGCAGGATGTCGCCGAGGAGGACGCGGGCGTCCGCGCCGTACCCCACCAGCAGTGATCCGTCCGACGCCCAGGCGAGGGCGCCCGCGCCGCTGCCACCGGGGACCGTCGCGACGGGGACCGCGGGCGCTCCCGGCGCGTCGAGGCGGAACACGCGCCCGCTGAGGAGGTCGGTCGTGTAGAGCCGGCCGCCGCCGTCCACGGCGACGCCCTCCAGCGCGGCACCCGGCACCCGCCCCACGAGAACCGGTGGCTGGCCTGCACCCGGGCACACCGGCGCGGCGGACGCGGTCTGCGGCGCCGCCACCGACACCACCCCGGCGAGCAGCGCGCCCGCGGCCACGGCCCGCAGGCCGCGTCCCGTGACTCGGCTCCACTCCGAAATACGCATTGCCACGCCCTTTCCCGGTGTCTCGCACGTGCCCCGTGCATGGTCCCCCATGAGCCCGGAAACCGCTTGGTTTCGAATCGATCACGCCCGGATAACGACCGCTCGAGGATGCCCGAGTAATGAGGCAGTAACCTCTACTGCCGTGAGCACACAGGGAGCATCAGCAGTAGGCATCGCCAACGTGACCGTCGGCGGCACGATCCTCGACACCTGGTTCCCGGCGCCTGAGCTGGGGACCTTCGACAGCGCGGGCACCGTGCGGATCGAGGGTGGCGACATCCCCTCCGATCTGGCACTTCTCGCCGGACCCGACGAGGCACGTGAGGTCGACCAGGTCGTGGTGCGTACCACCATCGCCGACCTGTCCGCGCCGCCGGCCGACGCCCACGACGCCTACCTGCGCCTTCACCTCCTCTCGCATCGCCTGGTGGCCCCGCACGGCGTCAACCTCGACGGACTGTTCGGGTTGCTGTCCAACGTGGTGTGGACCAACTTCGGACCGTGCGCGGTCGAGGGCTTCGAGAAGGTGCGGTCCCGCCTGCGTATCCGCGGCGTCGTCACCGTGTTCGGTGTCGACAAGTTCCCGCGCATGGTCGACTACGTTGTTCCGTCGGGTGTCCGTATTGCCGACGCCGACCGTGTCCGTCTCGGCGCGCACCTGGCCAGCGGCACCACCGTGATGCACGAGGGCTTCGTCAACTTCAACGCGGGCACGCTCGGCAGTTCGATGGTCGAGGGCCGTATCTCCGCGGGTGTCGTCGTCGACGACGGATCCGACGTGGGCGGCGGCGCCTCGATCATGGGCACCCTGTCCGGTGGCGGCAAGGAGACCATCTCCGTCGGCAAGCGCTGCCTGCTCGGCGCCAATGCCGGTCTCGGAATCTCGCTCGGCGACGACTGTGTCCTCGAGGCCGGCCTGTACGTGACCGCGGGCACCAAGGTCACCGGCCCGGACGGCACCGTCGTGAAGGCGAAGGACCTCAACGGCCAGTCCAACCTGCTCTTCCGTCGCAACTCGGTGTCCGGGGCGGTCGAGGTCGTGCCGTGGAAGGGCACCGGCGTCGAATTGAACGCCGCGCTGCACGCCAACGACTGACACTGTGAGCGGTTCGCGAACGCCCGGCACCATGACCGATTCGACCGGCACTCTCGGCCGGGGCCTGAAGGTCCGTCACCTGACGATGATGGGCCTCGGTTCCGCGATCGGTGCCGGCTTGTTCCTCGGTACCGGTGTCGGCATCGCGACCGCCGGTCCGGCCGTCCTCGTCTCCTACCTGCTCGCCGGCATCATCGTCGTCTTCGTGATGCGGATGCTCGGCGAGATGGGAGCGGCGATCCCCGCCAGCGGATCCTTCTCGCACTATGCGCGGATCGGCATCGGCGACTGGGCCGGATTCGTGATGGGGTGGCTTTACTGGTTCATGCTGATCATGGTGCTCGGCGCCGAGATCACGGGCGCCGCCGGCATCGTGAGCGGCTGGCTGCCCGGGATGCCGCAGTGGGTCGTGGCGCTCGCGTTCGTGATCTTCTTCGCGGCCGTCAACCTCGCGAAGGTCAGTAATTTCGGCGAGTTCGAGTTCTGGTTCGCGGCCATCAAGGTCACCGTCATCATCGGGTTCCTGGTGATCGGTGTGCTGCTGGTGTTCGGCCTGCTCCCGGACACCGAACCGGTGGGCACCACCAACCTCTTCGGGCATGGCGGGTTCATGCCGGAGGGCTTCGCCGGTGTCGCTGCGGGACTGCTGGTGGTGGCGTTCGCGTTCGGCGGCATCGAGATCGTGACCATTGCCGCCGCCGAATCCGAGGACCCGGAGCGTTCGATCGCCGTGGCGGTGCGCAGCGTCGTCTGGCGCATCAGCGTCTTCTACCTCGGTTCGATCTCGATCATGGTCCTCGTTCTTCCCTGGGACTCGTCGGATCTGAAGAGCGGGCCATTCGTGGCCGTTCTCAACCGGGCGCACATTCCGTATGTCGCCGGGTTCATGGAACTCGTTGTCGTGGTGGCGTTGCTGTCGGCTTTCAACGCCAACATCTACGGCACGTCGCGGATGGCGTATTCGCTGTCGCGGCGCGGCGACGGTCCCGCGTTCATGGCCCGGATCTCGAATTCCGGGGTGCCGCTCAATGCGGTGCTGCTGTCGGTGTTCTTCGGTTTCGTCAGCGTGCTGCTCAACTGGTGGCTGCCGGACGACCTGCTGGGACTGCTCCTGAACGCCGTCGGTTCGGCGCTGCTCGTCATCTGGATCTTCATCGTCGTCTCACACCTGAAGTTGCGCCCACGGCTCGAACGCGAGGGCAAGCTGACGGTGCGGATGTGGTTGTTCCCCTGGCTCAGCTATCTCACGCTCGCGATGCTCGCCGGTTTCGTCGTGCTCATGCTCTTCGACACCGACGCCCGCACCCAGCTGATCTCCACGTGCGTGCTGTTCCTCGTCATCACCGCACTCGGCGTGCTCAACACCCGGTTGCGGAGGCGTTCCCGGGCGGTGTGACCCGGGTTCCGGCCACTCACCGGTTCCAGGCGTCACGGTGGGTGCTAGCTGCGGCCGCGGGCGGCCAACGCGTTGACGAACACGTTGGCGATGTCGGCGGGATCCTTCGCAACGTAGCTCGACCCTCCGGTCACCCGCGAGATCTCGGCGAGCGTGGCCGCGTCGGCATCGTCGGTGATGCCGATGGTCACGATGATGACGGGCCGGGCCGGATCCATCTCACGCTCGAGGATGCTCAGGAGCTGTTCCTTCGTGATCGAGTCCGGGTCCTCGTTGGCGCCGTCGGTCAGGATGATCACACTGTTCACCGCGCGCGGGTCGTACGTGTCCTGCACCGTCCGGAACGCGGCGAGCGTCGTGTCGTACAGGCCGGTGCCGCCGCCGATCAGCCCCTCGACCTTTCCCGCCTGCTGGGCCATCAGCGCACGCTGCGTGAGTCCGTCCACCACGGTGTCGTAGCGGCGGATCGGGACCAGTTCCTGGTAGTCCTGCGGTCCCCCGCCGAGCCCCTGCGAGAACGCCCACAACCCGGCGGACACGCTGTCCGGGAACATCGCGTTGCCTGCGAGGGCGGCATCGACCGTCAGATCCATCCGCGACCGGTCGCCGGCCGGGGTCTCCATCGACCCCGACACGTCGATCGCGACGAGTGTGCGGATCGGCAGTGCCATCAACGCCCACCCGCCCAGGGCGTCCTGCAACGGCGACTCGTCGTCGAGCGCGAGCGTGGTGACCCTGCCGACGCCGCGGCCGTCGGCCGGTGGACTTCCGTCCGGTCCGCGGAATCCGTGCTCGGCGAGCACCGCGCGGGCCTCCTCGCCGCCGAGGACCGCGGCGACGGCACGTGCCACCTGGGTAGCCTTGTAGTGCCGGTCCGGGGCAGGCGACGTGACGACGAGCGGGAAGTTCATGAAGTTGCTGCCCGTCGGGGGCACCGTCGCGGCGAGCGTGCGGGCGCCGTCACCGTTGGTGAATTCGAGCACGGACTGTTCGGTGGCGACGGCGACGCCACCGTTGTCGACGACACCCTGGAGCATCTCCTCCCCGACGGGTTCGTCCGCGGTGCGCGCGCTTTCCTCCTGCGCGAGCGGTACCAGCGCCGCCCGCACCGTCCCGGCGGACACGGGGTCGGCCCGGCCCTCGGCGAGTGCCGCGTTGATCGGCGCCTGCGCGACCCCGGTCACGAGGGGGTTGCCCAGCTGGATGTCCTTGATCTGCAGGGCCGCCAGCCACGTCGGCGACGTGGGGGCGTCCTCCGCGCGGGAGGCCAGCACGACGGGCGAGGACGCGACCGACCCCGTCATGACCTCGACCGGTCCGGCCGCGGTGAGTGCCGCCTTGCCCACCCAGGCGCCGCTGTCGGGGATCCACAGATCCGGGGCTCCTGTTCCCTTGCCGAGCCGTCCCGCGATGTCGCCGGACGTCGCGCCGCTGACGGCGATGTTCGCGCAGCCCAGGTCGGTGCTCCTCGCTTCGCCGAGGATGCCGGCGAGGGCGGGAGCGATGCTCGGGTCGGCGGCGAGGGTGTAGTCGGCGACCTGGTCGCACTCGTCCGCCCAGGAGCGCACCGACTGAACGACGACCACGACGGAGGCCACGATCCCGATCACGGCGGCAGCGCACACCGCGTAGAACGCGGGTGAGCGCCCCTCCCGCTCCGGCCCCGCGCTCGAATGACGCCCTCCGGCCATCGCCTGCCCCCTCTAACAGTTCGGTCACGAGACGACCACCGTCGCACCGGACCGAATATGATCCGGCCCACATCGTAGCGAACGGGGCGTGGTACGACTTTGTGCTGGTGACGAGGATGATCCGTCCAGTCGCGCGAGCGGACGGTCAGCGATCGGGTTGCTCGGCCTCGAGCCGGCGGGCCACGAGCGCGGCCTGGATCCGCCGGAGCCCGGAGGGGCGGGTCGGATCGCAGCCCGTCAGCTGAGCCACCCGCTTGAGCCGGTAGTCCACCGTGTTGGTGTGCAGGTGCATCTGCTTCGCGGTGCGCTGCCGGTTCAGATCGTGGCCGATGTGCACCTCGAGCGTCTCGATCAGTTCGGGTGAGCCCTGCAGCGGTTCGAGGAGCCCGGCGAGGTGGGTCCTGCCCGGCCCGGGCCGGGTGAGCTGATACTCGAGCGCCAGATCGTCCATCTCGTAGAGGCCCGGCTCCAGGCCCAGTTGATGGGCGAGGCCGAGGAGTTCGTGGACCTGGTCCGCCGCCGCGGGGATTCCGGCAGTCCGGACCCGCGTCGCCGTGGCGGTGAGGGGAACCCCGGCGGCCGCTCCGATCCGGTCGAGCAGGGAGACCATCCACGCCCGCTCCGGCGAGCCCGGCAGCAGCAGCGTTCCGCCGTCCGGGCTCAGCGAACAGAGGGCCGCCCCACCCGCGGCGTCCGCCAGTTCGATCTGCAATCGGCGCAGCTTCTGCCGGGCGACGACGGCCTTGCGCCGGTGGGTCACGGCCTCGGTGGGGTGCGACGGAATCGACAGCGCCAGCACCACGTACTCGTCGGCCAGCTCCACACCTGCGTGCCGGGCCGCCGTCGCCGCCTTTCGGCCGCTGAGCAGCGCCGTGACGAGATTGACTGCGGCGCCGTCGCGTTCGCTGTTGACCGCTTCGAGTTCCTCCACATAGCTGGTCGTGGCGGCGACCGTCACGCATTCGAGGAGGGTGAACATCACCTTCTGGATGACCAGGAGTTCGGGCAGGTCTTCGTCGCGGGCGTTCGAGGCGACGAGATCGCCGGCCTCACGGATGCCTTCGTGGAGGATGCGGAGCACGAGTTTCAGCGGGAATCCCTCGCGGGCCCAGCGCGCGGAACTGTTGCGCACCTCCGCGAGGTCCTCGTCGGTCGGGCTGATGCCCTCGTCGAGCATCTGGATGCCGAGGCCGAGACAGACGATCGTGAAATCCATGACGTCGCTCTGCAGTTGTTCGCCGGGCAGCGAACCACACGGGGTGACGTTGTCGGCGAAGTGCCGGACCAGTTTCTGCGCGACCGTCAGCGTGTCGCGCAGCGGGGCGGAGGCGGGCCTGCCGTCGACGAGGATCTGCGGACCCGTCCCCGGACTGTGATTCGTCATAGGTCTGACCGCTCCCATACGTGGATGACACCGAACTCCCGCATCATCGACATCACGCAAACATAACGAGGGTCCGCTTCTGTCACCGTTGTATCACGACAGCGCCCTGTCCAGGGCGAATACCGGCACCACAGCCGATGGTCGGTCAGTTCTCCTCGGCGACCCGGACGACCAGCTTGCCGAAGTTGCTGCCCCGGAGGAGCCCGATGAACGCCGCGGGCGCATTTTCGAGCCCGTCGACGACGTCCTCGCGATAGGCGAATCGGCCCTCCCGGATCCACCCGGACACGTCGCGCTGGAAGTCCGCGTACATCTCGGAGACGAACTCGCTCTGGATGAACCCGCGGATCGTGAGGCTCTTGACGAGCACCCGGGAAAAGAACCCGGGCAGCCGATCCGGCCCCTCGGGGACCTCGGTGTCGTTGTACTGCGCGATCAGGCCGCACACGGGAACGCGCGCGTACAGGTTGAGCAGCGGCAGCACCGCCGCGGCCACCGCACCGCCGACGTTCTCGAAGTAGACGTCGATGCCGTCCGGGCACGCGGCGCGCAGGTCCTCGGCGAAGGTCCGGGACCGGTGGTCGACGGCGGCGTCGAATCCGAGTTCGTCCAGCAGATAGGCGCACTTCTCCGGCCCGCCCGCGATGCCGACGGCCCGGGCGCCCCTCAGTTTCGCGATCTGCCCCACGGCAGAGCCGACCGGACCGCTGGCCGCCGCGACGACCACCGTCTCCCCCGCCGTCGGTTGCCCGATCTTCAGCAGGCCGGAGTACGCGGTGAAACCGGGCATGCCGAGTACTCCGACAGCGGTCGACAACGCCGCGGCGTCGCGGTCGAGTGCGCGGAGGTGGTTGCCGTCGACCACTGCGTGCGACTGCCAGCCCGCATACCCGAGAACGTAGTCACCGGCCGCGAAATCCGGGTGCCGCGAGTCCACGACCTGCCCGACGGTGCCACCGACCATGACCTCGTCGATCTCCACCGGGTCGGCGTACGACTCGGCGTCGCTCATCCGCCCGCGCATGTACGGGTCGAGTGACAGGTAGATGACGCGGATCAGCACCTGGCCGTCGGTGGGGCCGGGGAGATTCACCGCCTCGAGCCGGAAGTTGTCGGCGGTGGGCGCGCCGTCCGGCCGGGAGGCGAGGACGATCCGGGTGCTCTGGACGATGCTCTCGACACTCACTGTGCGCCTGCCAATCCGTGTTGGGCCGGTATCGCCCGCCACCTTACCGATTTCAGAACAGCTCCTTCTTCTGCACCTTGCCCATCGCGTTGCGGGGAAGCGACTCGACGACGCGAATCTCACGGGGCCGCTTGTGCACCGACAGTTCGGTGGCCACGTGATCGATCAGTGCGACCTCCGACACGTCGTCCCCCACCACGAACGCCACGAGCCGCTGACCGAGGTCCGGGTCGGGGAGGCCGACGACCGCCGCCTCCCGCACGCTCGGGTGGCCGAGGAGGGACGTCTCCACCTCACCGGCCCCGACGCGGAATCCACCCGATTTGATGAGGTCCGTGGATTCGCGGCCGACGATGCGATGGAATCCGCCCGCGTCGATGACCGCGACGTCGCCGGTCTTGAAGAAGCCGTCGTCCGTGAAGGATTCGGCGGTCGCGTCGGGCCTGCCGAGGTAGCCGTCGAACAGCATCGGCCCCCGCACCTGCAGACCGCCGATGGATTCGCCGTCGTGGGGGACGTCGCCGCCGCGCTCGTCGCGCAGCCGGGTCTCGACGCCGCGGACCGGCACACCGACCCACCCGGGGCGACGCTCGCCGTCGGCGCGGGTGCTGAGCGTGAGCATCGTCTCGCTCATGCCGTACCGCTCGACGAGTGCGAGCCCGGTCAGCTCCTGCACCTTCTCGAACACCGGGACGGGCAGCGGGGCACTCCCCGACACCAGCAGTCGCGCACCCGACAGCGCCCGCGCGGATTCGGGGTCGCCGGCGATGCGACTCCACACCGTGGGGACACCGAAATACATCGTTCCCCGTGCCGCGGCGTAGGCCGCCGGGGTGGGTTTGACCGTGTGGACGAGTCTGCTGCCGATACGCAACGGACCCAGCACACCGAGGATGAGCCCGTGGATGTGGAACAGCGGAAGTCCTTGCACCAGCGTGTCGTTGCGGGTCCACTGCCAGGCGTCCGCGAGGGCGTCGAGGCCGGCGGCGATGGCCTTCCTGCTGATCAAGACCCCCTTGGGCGGTCCCGTGGTGCCGGACGTGTAGAGCACGAACGCGATGCTCGACTCGGGCGGTTCGGGGTAACTGTGCCACGACCGGGCGTGGACGCGCACCGGCACGACGGGCAGGCCCGCCGCGTCCGCCGGCGCCTCACCGAGCCACGCCTGCGCACCGGAATCGCGCAGGATGTGTTCGAGTTCGGCGGGTCCGGAGTCGGGCGGCACCGGCACGGCGGTCACACCCGCGATGAGGCAGCCGACGACGGCGAGGACGGTGGTCACGGTGGGGGTGGCGAGAATCGCGACCCGATCCGCGCGTGCCACCCGTTCGGCCACCGACGTCGCCGCACCGAGCACGTCGCCGCGGGACAGGGTGGTGTCGCCGATCCGGATGGCGTCGGGAATGTCGTCGCCCTGGGCGACGGCCAGAGGATTCAGAGATCGCAGCAGCACATCGACAGCTTCTCACAGGGCCCGGGCGCGGTCCGGTGGGTCTCCCGGCGGCGGACTGACGGTGGCGAGTGCCGCACCGAGCAGGGCCCCGGTCAGGACGGCCAGTCCGTGGGCGTCGTCGACCACCACCAGCAGGACACCGGCGAGCACGATGCCCCCGCTCGCGGCGAGGACCCGACGCTCCTTGGACTGCATCACCACCAGTCCCGCGAACGACGCGGCCAGCGCGAGCGTGGCACCCGAGTTGCCGGCGCCGGGCGACGGGAACAGGAACGCGGTGAACAGGCCGAAGATGATCTGGCTCGCCACGAACAGCAGTACCGCCCGGACTCCGCCCCACACCCGCACCGCGAGCGGCGCCACCCAGGCGAGGACGAGCAGGTTCACCACGGTTCCGGCCACTCCCCCGTCCTGCACCGCGACCGACGTGACGATCCGCCACCACTGGTGGTCCCGGATCTGGGTGGGGTCGCGCTCGAGGGCGTCGAGGACGGCCGGCACGGCGATTTGTAGCAGTGACGGCACGGCGATCAGCAGCCACAGCACCACCGCGGTGCGCGGCGGACGGGTGAATCCCCCCTCGCCGATGCGCCCCTCACCGATGCGCACCGATCCGATCAGGGAGGCGAGGACGAGAACGACGGCGAAGAGGACCGCGCTGATCCATCCCCCGCCAGAAGTCGTCACCGCGAAACTCTACAACGACGCGCCCGCACCGGAACGGGTCAGCGGGCCGCGCCGGTCAGTCCCTGGTGACCACCGAGCGCAGGAAGAACCGCAGGTTCGAGGGACGCTCGGCCAGTCGCCGCATGAAGTATGCGTACCACTGGCTTCCGTACGGTACGTACACCCGAACTTGCTTGTCCTGGTTCGCGAGCCGGAGTTGCTCGACGTCCCGGATCCCGAACAGCATCTGGTGCTCGTAGGCGTCCGCGGCGCGGCCGGTGCGCCCGACCAGCGGTGCGACCGCGTCGATGACGGCCGGGTCGTGCGAGGCCACCATCGGGTACCCGGCGCCGTCCATGAGGATCGTCAGGCAACGCAGATACGAGGCGTCCACGGCGGCGCGGTCCTTGAATGCCACGGATTCGGGTTCCCGGTACGCCCCCTTGCAGAGCCGGACCCGCGAACCGGGGCCTGCGAGGGCACGGCAGTCGTCCTCGGTGCGGCGCAGATACGACTGCACGACGGCACCGAGCCACGGGAAGTCGGTGCGGAGTTCGCGGACGATCGCGAGCGTCGAATCGGTGGTCGTGTGGTCCTCTGCGTCCACGGTCACCCACACCCCGGCCGCCTCGGCGGCGGCGCAGATCGTGCGGGCGTTGCCGGTGGCGATCCGCGTGCCGTCGCCGGCGAGCGCCTGCCCGAGCGCCGACAGCTTCATCGACACCTCGAGCCTGCGGACCCCCGACGTCCTGTCCGCCGCTTCCCGCAGGGCACCGAGATCGGCGACGAGCGCCAGGTACTCGTCGACCGTCGCCTGCGCGCCCGCCGCGTCACGGGTGTCCTCACCGAGGAAGTCGATCGACACCGACCGGCCCGAATCGAGGATCTCCCGAACGGACGCCAGCGCCGACTCCCGGCTCTCGCCCGCCACGAAGCGGTCGACCAGTTTCCGGGTGACCGGGGCACCGGTGACGGCGCGTTTGACGCGCGACGACCGGGCCGCCGCGAGGATCGCCGGGCGGAGCGGATTCGCCAGAACCGTCGGCGCTTTCATTCCGACCCCATGTGCGGATATCGGTAATCGGTGGCGGGGACGAACGTCTCCTTGATGGTGCGGGCCGACACCCAGCGCAGCAGGTTGAGTTTGGACCCGGCCTTGTCGTTGGTGCCGGACGCGCGGGCCCCGCCGAACGGTTGCTGCCCGACGACGGCGCCGGTCGGCTTGTCGTTGACGTAGAAGTTTCCGGCGGTGAACCGCAGGGCCGACGTGGCCTGCTCGACGGCCTGCCGGTCGTCGGCGATCACCGCACCGGTCAGCGCGTACGGCGCCGCCGAGTCGACCGTGGCGAGTACGTCGGCGAACGCGTTCGGGGTCGAGTCGTCGTACACGTGCACCGTCAGGATCGGGCCGAAGTACTCGGTGGTCATCGCCTCGTCGGCGGGGTCGTCCGCGAGGAGCACGGTGGGGCGGACGAAGTAGCCGACGCTGTCGTCGTACTTGCCGCCGACGGCGATCTCGAGGCCTGCCGCGCCGCGGGCGCGTTCGATGGCCGCGACGTTCTTGTCGTAGGCCCGCCGGTCGATGAGGGCCCCGCCGAAGTTCTCCAGATCGGTCACGTCCCCGTAGGTGAGGGCGTCGACTTCCGCGGTGAACGTGTCCCGCATCCTCCGCCACAGCGACTTCGGGACGTAGGCCCGGGAGGCGGCGGAACACTTCTGGCCCTGGTATTCGAATGCGCCGCGGATCAGTGCCGTCCGCAGCACGTCCTCGTCGGCCGAGGCGTGCGCGACCACGAAGTCCTTGCCGCCGGTCTCCCCCACCAGCCGGGGGTAGCCCGCGTACTTCCCGATGTTCGCGCCCACCTCGCTCCAGAGGTGCTGGAACGTGCGGGTCGAACCCGTGAAGTGGATTCCGGCGAGCCGGGGGTCGCTGAGCAGCACCTCCGACACCGCCTGCCCGCTGCCGGTGAGCAGATTGATCACGCCCGGGGGCATGCCCGCCGCTTCGAGCAGTTTGATCGTCCAGTACGCGGCGACCGTCTGCGTCGACGACGGCTTCCAGATCACCGTGTTGCCCATCAGCGCGGGCGCGGTCGGCAGATTGCCGGCGATCGCACTGAAGTTGAACGGCGTGATGGCGTAGACGAAACCCTCGAGCGGACGGTATTCGAGCCGGTTCCACACCCCGGGCGACGAGATGGGCTGGTCGGCGAGGATCTGGCGGGCGAAGTGAACGTTGAAGCGCCAGAAGTCGATCAGCTCGCACGGCGCGTCGATCTCCGCCTGCTGGACCGACTTCGACTGCCCCAGCATCGTCGCCGCGGCGAGCGTCTCGCGCCACGGCCCGGACAACAGGTCGGCGGCACGCAGGATCACGGCGGCCCGGTCGTCGAACGACAGCGCCCGCCAGTGCGGCGCCGCGGCCGTCGCCGCCTCGATCGCCGCCGACGCGTCGTCGTGGGTGGCGCTGCGCAGCGTGCCGAGCACGGCGGCGTGCCGGTGTGGCTGCACGACGTCGACGCGGTCGCCGTTGCCGTGACGGTGTTTGCCACCGATCACGTGCGGGATGTCGACGGGATTGGTGGCGATGTCGGTGAGCGCGGATTGCACTCGGGAACGTTCGGGACTGCCCGGCGCGTACGTGTGGACCGGCTCGTTGGTGGGCACCGGAACCTGGGTGATGGCGTCCATGCTGCCTGCCTCCTGCCCTCAGATCGTGTGAGGAACTGTGACCGGGAACCGCGGCCGGACGGGACACCCGTCCGAACGGAACCCTCGAGCCCAGGTTAGCTCTGTACGGGGGCAGCCATCCGGTTTTGACGCGCCGACGGGCTGGCTAGCATCGGCGCATGGCCGAACGGAACCGCGTGTCACCCCGATCCGACATCGTCGCGATTCCCCTGCGCGGCCGGTTCATGGGCAATCGGGGCTGCCTGCATCGCGGGCACTCCGTGGTGCGCCATCATTCCGGCACGCGGTGGATCATCTGCGTCACCGACTACCCGGCGCGCACGGTCCCGCAGTGGAGCGAGGGCCACTACACGGTGCTGTTCTTCCACGACGAGGCGGTGGCGCTGGCCGCCGGACACCGGCCGTGCGCCCTCTGCAGGCGCGGGCGGTACAACGACTTTCGCGCCGCGTGGCGGTCCGCGAACGGCGGCGGGCTGCCGGGCGCCGACGAGATGGACGCCCGGTTGCACGGGGAACGACTGGACGGCTCCCGTCAGCGCACGCACCGGGCCGCGTGGTCGTCGTTGCCTCGCGGCGCCTTCGTGCTGTTCGACGACGGACCTGCGGTCGTGCTCGACGACACCGTCGTCCCGTGGTCGGCCGAGGGATACGGGACGCCGTCGAACCGGCCGACCGGCACCGCCACCGTCCTGACACCGCCGTCCACCGTCGCCGTGCTCTCGGCCGGCTACCGCCCGGACATCGCCTAGCTCTCCACGTCGCGCGCGTTCGCGACGAGCTGGTGGGCGTCCAGGTCGGTGGCGCCGAGCCCGAAGCTGATGATGCGTTCCGGGTGGATGCGGATGGTCGGGCCGCCGAGACCGCCCGCCTCGGCGGCATCGGCGTCGAGGGCCTCGGCGCGCCCGCGGATTTCGACGCAGCGGACCCGCCACGGGTCGACGGACGGCACGTCGTCCACGACGAACGCCACCTTCCCGTTGTCGGCGACGTTGCGGAACTTGCGGCTCGCCGCCATGTTGTAGCCCTGGATGTCGATCGTGGACGTGTCGGGGTTGTAGTGGAAGCCGACGGGACTGACCTGCAAGGTTCCGCCGGGTTGCACCGTGGCGAGCCTGCCGATGCGCTGTGATGCCAGGTACTCGAGTTCCTGCTCGGTGAAGGACATGAGGTCACGTTAGAACCTGAACTGCGCTCGAGGTCAAGGTTTCCGGCACTCGTCTCAGCCGAGGTCGTCGAGTGTGCGGCGGGCCTCCTCGACCCGTCGCTCCGCCGCCTCCAGTTCGCGTTCTCCCCGGTGCACCGCCTCCGCCGACGCCTTCTCCGCGTTCCGGGTGAACTGCCGCTCCTGCTCGGCGTGTTCGAGTTCGGCGCGCAGGTCCTCGATCCGGTGGTCGATCTCGGTCAATGTGGATCGCGCCTGACCGAGTTCGGTGTTCGCGTCGTCCAGGGCGCCGCGGATCTCGTCGGCCCCGGCGGTGGCGTCCGCCAGTTCCGCCTCGGCCGCGGCACGTTCGGCGTCGAGATCACGCTCCTGCGACTTCTTCGGCTTGTCGGCCGGCGGCCTGGAGGCCGGCTCGGACTTCGGCGGCTTCTTCGCCGTCTTTCCCTGGACGACGGTGAGTCCGGCGGGCCCGAATCCGCTGTAGCTCGCCGCCGTCACCACCCGGCCCCGCCGCACCTCCTCGGCGGTGTCGGCGTCGGCGAGCGCGGCGTGCAGCGTCTGCCCGACATCGCGCAGCGTGTCCTCGCCGACGGTCCGGCCCCGCTCGGCGGCGAGTTCGCCGGCCTTGCGCGCCAACGCCCGCACGACCTGCTGCCGTTGCGTGTTCAGCCGCCGGAGGTCCGGGCCGGACAGGTGCCGTTGGGCATCCCGCAGTGCGTCGCCGAGAGTGAGCAGTGCACCGACCTCGTCGGGCAGTTCACGGGCGAGCAGGTTGACGAGCCAGCCGACGACCGTCGGTTTCCGCAGCTTCCCGATCTCGGTGGCCAGTGCGCGGTCCTTGCTTTCCCGCGCCGCCGTCACCCGCGCGGTGCGCGCCTCGACGAACTCACCGGGGTCGAGGCCGTACAGTTCGTCGGCGACGTCGTCGAGGGTCACGGCACCATACTTTCACCGCGACCGTTCCGTCCGGGGCGAGTCGGGTCAGGCCAGTCGTTCCGCTGCGGCCGCGATGCGTTCGTCGTCGGCCGTCAGCGCGATCCGCACGTGGGTGCCGCCGCCGGGACCGTAGAACTCCCCCGGCGCCACGAGAATGCCCCGCTCGGCGAACCACTCGACGGTGTCCCGGCAGGCCTCGCCGCGGGTCGCCCACAGGTACAGCCCGGCCTCGGAATCGTCGACGGTGAATCCGGCGCCGCGCACCGCTGCGAGAAGAATCTCCCGGCGCCGGCGGTACCGTTCACGCTGCTCGTTCTCGTGGTCGTCGTCGCTGAGCGCGGCGGTCATCGCCGACTGGATCGGCAACGGCACCATCATGCCCGCGTGTTTGCGGACCTCGAGGAGTTCGGCGACCAATGCCGGGTCACCGGTGACGAAGCCCGCGCGATAGCTCGCGAGGTTGGACGTCTTCGACAGCGAGTGCACCGCGAGGAGACCGGTGAGGTCGCCGTCGTTCACCCGCTCGTCGAGGATGGAGAGGGCTTCCCCTTCCCAGGCCAACCCCAGGTAGCACTCGTCGGACGCCACGATGGCGCCCCGGCTGCGCGCCCAGTCGACCACCTTCCGCAGATGCTCGAGGCCGAGAACCTTGCCGGTCGGGTTGGAGGGCGAGTTCACGAAGATCAGCGACGCGCCCTCCGGGCCGAGCCGGTTCAGCCCGTCGGCGCGGAGCACCCGCGCCCCCGCGAGGAGTGCACCCACCTCGTAGGTGGGGTACGCGAGCTCCGGAATGACCACGAGGTCGTCGGCGCCGAGCCCCAGAAGGCGTGGCAGCCAGGCGATGAGCTCCTTCGTGCCGATCGCGGGCAGCACCGCCGCCGGGTCGATGCCGGTGATTCCGTAGCGGCGGCGCAGCGCCTCGACCGCGGCGGTGCGGAGTTCGTCCGTGCCGTGCGTCGTCGGGTATCCCGGTATCGCGGCGACGGCGGTCAGCGCCTCCTGGATGATCGGGGCGACCGGATCGACGGGGGTTCCCACCGACAGGTTGACGATGCCACCCGGGTGGGCGAAGGCCTTCGCCTTCGCCGACTCGAGCGAGTCCCACGGAAAGTCGGGAAGTGCTGCAGCTACCGGGATGCGAGGCACCTCTAGTCCTCGCCCATGGGGGGCAGCGCCTTGACGAATGGCGGGTCGTAGTCGACCTTGCCCAGCTTCGCAGCTCCGCCGGGGGAACCGAGGTCGTCGAAGAAGTCGACGTTCGCGGCAATGTAGCCGTTCCACTGGTCCGGGACGTCGTCTTCGTAGAAGATGGCTTCGACGGGGCAGACGGGTTCACAGGCGCCGCAGTCCACGCATTCGTCCGGATGGATGTAGAGCATCCGCCCGCCCTCGTAGATGCAGTCGACAGGGCATTCCTCGATGCACGCCTTGTCCAGCACATCCACGCACGGTTCAGCAATCGTGTAGGGCACTGCCGCTCTCCCTGCCTTTCTGACACGAGTAAGCGCGAGGTACGGGCCGCTGGTACCTCGCGGAAGCAATCATTATCGCCTGCCCGGCGGACCCCTCTGCGGTGAGGGTTACCTGACCCGGCGGATCGCCGCGGGCAGCGGCGCCCGGGCCGCGATCCGTTTCTCGGCCTGTTTCACGGCTCTCACCAGCGCGCCCCGTTCGCCGAGATACCCGGCCACCACACCGACCACCGGGATGTTCCCCAGCAGCGCGGAGGTCCCGCCCGGCTGCGGGCGCTTGTCGAGTTCGTCACTGAGCGCGCTCACCGTGCGGGCCGTGCGCCACAGCGCACCGATCAGTCCGAACGGTTGCCACACCGAGTCGCCGTCCGCGGCACCCGCAGATTCCGCCGAACCGGCGAGCACCGCACGCGCGTCCGTTTCTCGCCGGCACAGCACGGACGCCAGCAGGTCCACCTGCTCGGACCGGTCCGTGACGCCGTGTTCCCGTGCGACGGCGACGAGCACGACGGCCTGATTCGCGAATCCGAGCACGTCCTGGATCGGGAGCCGGTTGAGGAGCACACCGAACATGCCCGGGGACGCGACCGCGATCGTGTTCAGCGCGCCGATCCGCGTCACCCACCACCGTGCCCGCTCGTCGTCGCTCGACTTCTCCCACGACGCCGTCCCCGGGAACCGCACGGTGTCGAGCACCCAGGCGACGCCGTCGAGCAGCGCCTCGGCGGCGCCCCGTTGCGCCGCTGTCGGGGTGAACGTCCGGCCCTTGATGCCGAACGGGTCCGTGAGGGCCAGATCGAGCACGGGGTTGATTCCCCGCGCGGCGCGATCCAGAATGCCGACGACGGTGTCGTCGCCCAGCCGATCGGTCTCGGTCATGCGGCCGGTGACCTTCCCTCGCGTCGTGCGTGTGTGGTGGTGCGTTCGCGGGCGGGGCGGCCGATGCCCTCGGCGATGGCCCTCAGTTCTTCGACGGTCTTCTCCGATCCGTGCTCCGATCCCGCCATCCGGGAGATGGTCTCCTCCATCAGCGTGCCCCCGAGGTCGTTGGCCCCACCGTTGAGCATCACCTGGGTGCCGGTCACCCCCAACTTGACCCAGCTGGTCTGAATGTTGGGGATCCGCCCGTGGAGCATGATCCGGGCGAGGGCGTGCACGGCCCGGTTGTCCCGGTTCGTCGGACCCGGCCGCGACGCCCCCGCCAGATACAGCGGCGCACTCTGATGCACGAATGGCAACGGCACGAACTCGGTGAACCCACCGGTGCGGTCCTGGATCCCGGACAGCACCCGCAGATGCCCCACCCAATGCTTCGGGTTGTCGACGTGCCCGTACATCATCGTCGAACTCGACCGCAGCCCCACCTCGTGGGCGGTGGTCACCACCTCCACCCAGGTGGCGGTGGGCAGCTTCCCCTTGGTGAGCACCCACCGCACCTCGTCGTCGAGGATCTCCGCCGCGGTGCCCGGGATGGTGTCCAGACCCGCCTCGCGCAGTTCGGTCAGCCAGTCCCGGATGCTCTGCCCACCCCGGGAGGCGCCGTTGACGATCTCCATCGGCGAGAACGCATGCACGTGCATCGACGGCACCCGCTTCTTCACCGCCCGTACCAGATCCGCGTACCCGGTGACCGGCAGTTCCGGGTCGATACCGCCCTGCATGCACACCTCCGTCGCCCCCGCCACGTGCGCCTCCCACGCCCGGTCCGCGACCTCGCCGGTGGACAGGGTGAACGCGTCCGCGTCGCCCTTGCGTTGCGCGAACGCGCAGAACCGGCAGCCGGTGTAGCAGATGTTGGTGAAGTTGATGTTCCGGTTCACCACATACGTCACCTCGTCGCCGACCGCGTCCTTGCGCAGTGCGTCGGCCAACGCGACCACCGCCTCGAGCCCGGCCCCGTCGGCGGTCGCCAACGCCAGGTATTCGTCGTCCGACAACCCCGCCGGGTCGCGTTCGGCGGCCCGCAGCGCCGCCAGGACGTCGGTGTCCACCCGCACCGGGCCACTGAGTTCGAGGACCTGTTCGCGGACGGTCTCCCAGTCCCCGAACGCGCTACCCAGATCGCTGCGGGTGTCGGTGTTGCGGCCGTCGGTGTCGATCCCGGTGTGCAGATCCACCCGCCCCGTCGACTCCCACGACTCGTCCGGCTCCTGCCACGGCAACCCCACCGGCCTGGTATCGACCTTGGCGAGCCCGGTGTCCGGGTCCGCCAGGGCCTGCACGTGCCCGGTGATCCGTGGGTCGATCCACGGCGGGCCGGCCAGCACGAACTGCGGCTGCGCCGCCGTCCGTTCGGTCAGCTCGAACCCGGCGGCCGCGGTGATCTCGGCCAGGGTGTCCAGGTTCGGCCACGGCCGTTCCGGGTTCACATGATCCGGGGTCAGGGGCGAGACCCCACCCCAGTCGTCGACCCCGGCCCCGAGCAGTGCCGCGCACTCGGTCATCGACACCAGATTCGGTGGCGACTGGATCCGCATCCCCGGGCCCAGCAGCAGCCGGGACACCGCGATCGTCGCGGTGAACTCCTCGAGGCCGGCGTCGGGGGCATCGCGCATCGCGGTGTCCGGTTTGGCCAGGAAGTTCTGCACGATCACCTCCTGGACGTGCCCGAACGCCTTGTGCGACTTCCGGATCGCCATGATCGACTCGGCCCGCTCCCGGACCGTCTCACCGATGCCGACCAGAATCCCGGTGGTGAACGGCACACTGAGCCGGCCCGCGTCGGTCAGGGTGCGCAACCGCACCGCCGGGTCCTTGTCCGGGCTGCCGTAATGGCATTCGCCCTTGTCGGTGAACAACCGGGTGGAGGTGGTCTCGAGCATCATCCCCATCGACGGGGCCACCGGCTTGAGGCGGGAGATCTCCTCCCAGCTCATCACGCCCGGGTTCAGGTGCGGCAGCAGCCCGGTCTCCTCGAGCACCCGGATCGACATCGCCCGCAGGTAGTCCAGCGTCGAGTCGTAGCCCCGCTCGTCGAGCCACTGCTTGGCCTCCGGCCACCGCTCCTCCGGCCGGTCCCCCAACGTGAACAGGGCCTCCTTGCAGCCCAATTCGGCGCCCTGCCGGGCGATCTCGACTACCTCGTCCGGGTCCAGGTACGCCCCGCGCCCCTCCGCCCGCAACTTGCCGGGCACCGTGACGAACGTGCAGTAATGGCACCTGTCCCGGCACAACCGGGTCAGCGGGATGAACACCTTCCGCGAGTACGTCACCGCCCGCGGTCGGCCCGCCGCCAGCAACCCGGCATCGCGCACCTTCGCCGCCGACGAACACAGATCCACCAGATCCTCGCCGCGCGCCTGCAACAACACCGCCGCCTCGTCCACGTTCAACGTGGCACCGTCCCGCGCCCGCCGCAACACCCGCCGCATCGCAGACGCGGTGGGGGCCACTTCCTGCGCCGATGCGCCGGACGGGGGTGCCGCCGGAACACCCGGCATGGGAAGCATCGTGGGCCGGCCGGACTCTTCACCTGAATGGGTCACCCAGCGATCATGCGCCATCGACGACGAGCCGTGCCACCCAGACTCCGCGAGCGGCGCGGATCGCTACCCGCGCGGGTAGTCCTCGTCGACCGGAACCGCCCTGCTCTGCTCGGCAGCGTCCGCCTCGTTCACCTCCAGCGACGACGCTTCCTCGACTTCGTCGGAATTGTCGTCGTCGACGGCGATTTCCTGCTCGAGCCGGTCCGCCTCGGGAACCTCCGGAGAATCGGCCGCATCGAATGACGTCATGTCTGCGCTCCTTTCACTTCGGGGGTCCTCCCACCTTAGGTCCGTTCTCGACAGAATGGCGGGGCACGGCCAAAGTAGGGGCATGAGTGTGCCCACCACCGTCACCATGGCGGAGCCGCTGTGGCGGCCCAGCCCCAAAGCCAAGCAGCTGTGGGCAATCAACGCCGCCCTCCTCTGGTTTCCCGTCTTCGTCGTGCAGGCCGTCGCGCTCGTCTTCCACTGGTGGCCCGTGTGGGTGCACCTCACGGTCCTCGCGATCACCGCGGTGCTCGCGATCGTCCACGTCGCCGTCGTCCCGTTCTGGCGGTACCGGGTGCATCGGTGGGAGATCAGCGACACGGCGGTCTACACGCGCAGCGGCTGGTTCACCCAGGAACGGCGCATCGCGCCCATCTCCCGCATCCAGACCGTCGACACCGAACGCGGACCGATCGACCGCATGCTGGGGCTGGCGACCGTCACCGTCACGACCGCGTCGTCCGCCGGCGCCGTCGAGATCGCCGCACTCGACCAGGACACCGCCGACCGCACCGTCGCGCGGCTCACCGAGATCGCGGGCACCAACGTCGGTGACGCCACATGAGTGCGGCACCGGAACCGGGCATCGCTCCGCCCATCGCGCAGGGCGAGGCCGCGGTCGCGGCGGAGGAGGAGCAACCCTGGTTGCGCCTGGACCGCCGGATGCTGCTGGTCCACCCCGTCAACGAGATCGTCAAACTCCTGCCGGTGTTGCTGATTTCGCTGGTGATCGGCACCCAGAGCGGTAACCACGTGTGGAGCTTCGTCGCCGTCGTCGTGTTCGTGATGCTCGGCGTCGCGCGCTGGTTCACGACGAGCTACCGCATCGGCCCGGTGCACGTGCAACTGCGGCAGGGCCTGTTCAACAAACGACTGCTGTCCGTTCCGCGCAACCGCATCCGGTCCGTCGACGTCGAGGCGGGGGTCCTGCATCGCCTGCTCGGCCTGTCGATCGTGCGCATCGGCACCGGCCGGCAGGTGGGTTCCACACCCGACGCGGCGAAGTTCGAACTCAACGCCCTCTCCGCCGGGCTCGTTCCGGACCTGCGGGCCGCACTCCTCGCCCGGCAGCCCGCAGTCGACGTCGGGCAAGCCGCGGTCGCGCAGGAACCCGCGGTGACCGAGATCGGCCGCTGGACCCCCGCCTGGGTGCGCTACGCCCCGTTCTCGGTGACCGGGGTGGTGACCATCGCGGCGATCGTCGGACTCGCGTTCCAGTACGGAATCGGCGCGAAGATCGCCCGCTCGTCGACGGTGGCCGAGGGGATCGAATCCGCCGAGCGCGTCGGGATCGCCGTGGCCATCGTCGTCGGCATCGTCGTCCTCCTGATCGCCGCCAGCGGCCTCGCGTGCGTGCGGTACCTGCTGACGTACGGCAACATGACGGTGACGGACAACGGCCGCACCCTGCACGTCAGCCACGGCCTGCTGAAGACCCGCCAGACCACCCTGGACCGCGCCCGTTTGCGCGGAACGACCCTGAAGGAACCACTGCTCCTGCGGCTCGCCGGCGGCGCCCGGCTGGATGCCGTGATGACCGGTGTCAGCGCCGAGAGACGGGAGTCGTCGCTGCTGCTCCCGCAGGCGCCACGCGCGGAAGCGGAGCGGGTGATGGCCACCGTCATCGGCGACCACCGCCAGGCCGCGGTCCCGCTCACCCCGCACGGGCCGGTCGCCCAGCGGCGCCGCTACACCCGGGCGCTGATCCCCGCGGAGGTCGCGCTGGCCGCCGCCCTCGTGTTCCGGATCCTCGACCGGCCCGTGTTCTGGGCGGTGTGGGCCGGGATCGCGGTGCTCGCCGTCGGCGGCGTGGCGCTGGCGTGGGATCGGTACCGCGGTCTCGGTCACGCGGTGCTGCCCGGGTGGTTGATCACCCGCAGCGGCTCCCTCGACCGCGCCCGGGACAGCCTCGACGCCGACGGCATCATCGGGTGGACCGTCCGCCAGACGTTCTTCCAGCGGCGGGCGGGGGTGGCGACCGTCATCGCCGCGACCCCCGCCGGCACCGGGAAGTACCTGGTGATCGATCTGCCTGCCGATCAGGCGTGGTCGCTCGTCGAGTCGGTGACGCCCGGCGGAGGTGACGTGTGGGCGCGGCGCTGACCGACATCGCCGGTCTCGACGCCCAGCTGATCGACTGCCGGGCCTGCCCCCGCCTCGTCGAGTGGCGGGAGACCGTCGCACGCGAGAAGCGCGCGTCGTTCCGTGACGAAACCTATTGGGGCCGTCCGGTTCCCGGATTCGGTCCGGCCGATGCGTCCCTGCTGATCGTGGGTCTCGCGCCCGCCGCGCACGGTGCGAACCGGACCGGACGCATGTTCACCGGCGACCGCAGCGGCGACTTCCTCTACACCGCCCTGCACGCCGTGGGTCTCGCGAGCCAGCCGACAGCCACCCGCATCGGCGACGGCCTCGAACTGTTCGGCGTCCGGATCACGTCCCCGGTGCACTGTGCACCGCCCGCGAACAAACCCACCCCGGAGGAACGCGACAACTGCCGCCACTGGCTCGACGCCGAGCTGCGCATCCTGCAACCCCACCTGCGATCCGTGATCGTGCTCGGCGGGTTCGGCTGGCAGTCGCTGCTGCCCGTCCTCGACGACGTCGGCTGGGCCGTCCCCCGGCCGCGACCCAGGTTCGGGCACGGCGCGCACGTCGAACTGGCCGGCACCGAACGTCCCTTGCACTTGTTCGGGTGCTACCACGTCAGCCAGCAGAACACGTTCACCGGCTCGTCCGGCGGGGAGGACCGTCAGCGCCGCTTCGGGAGCTCCTCGATGATGTATTTGGCCATGCTGCCGAGCCGGGGGCGGGCCGGTTGCAGGGTGTCCACCCCGAGGACGGTGAGCGGCGAGGCCGTCACGGATCCGACGCAGACGGGTGCGACCGGACCGTGGAACGCCCGCAGGAGGGCGTCGACCCTGTCGGTGTCCTTCGCGGTGCTGAGCAGCGAGGAGACGGCGGGTGCGCTGGTGAACGTGACGGCGTCGACGTCGGCTCGGATGATCCGGTCGAGCAGCGTGAGCAGCGGCTGCTGATTCTCGGGCCGGATCCACCGGTACACCGACACGGCCGTCGTCCGGGCCCCGGCGCCGGCGAGGGAGACGCTGAGGTCGGTCATCGGTTCCCATTCGGTGATGGTGCCGTGCAACTGGACCGCGACGCGTAGTCCGCGCACGCCCTCCGCGACGAGGTGTTCGTGCACTTCCTCGGACGATTCGGTGTCGGGCGACCACTCCTCGCGCAGGCCGGCGCCGCGGACGGCGCCCTTCGCCTTGGGACCGCGGGTGATGATCCGCGCCGACTGCAGGGCGGTGAGCAGCGCGTCCTCCTCGTCCCAGGCCCGTGCCGCGTCAAGCCACCCCCGGAACCCGACGGCGGTGCTGACCACGAGGAGATCCGGCGGCGACGCGATGATCTCGGCGGTGCGGGCGCGCAGATCGGAGTCGTCGACGAGCGGAAGCACGTGGATGGCAGGGGTGTGGACGATGGCGGCGCCGTGCCGTTCGAGCAGCGTGATGAATTCGGCGGCCCGGCGTTCGGCGGTGACGGCGATGGTCAGTCCGGACAGTTCGTCGTTCGACATTCTCTCAGTGTGACGGACGAATCGCACTAGGCTGCGCACATGATCACAGCTGTGCACACTCTGGTCTACGCGGACGACGCCGAAGCCGCCCGCGACTTCTTCCGCGACGTGCTGGGCTGGCGGCACGTCGACGCCGGCGGCGGCTGGTTGATCTTCCGCACCGGGCCGTCCGAGATGGGTGTGCATCCCACCTCGGACGATCGGGGCGGTGAGCCGTGGTCGACCCGGCCGCACCACGAGATCTCGCTGATGTGCGAAGACATCGAGTCGACCGTGGCGGAACTCGAGGCCAAGGGTGCCGAGTTCAGCCGCGGAATCCGCGACGACGGGTACGGCCTCACCACCTCCCTGAAGATCCCCGGAGCGGGTGAGATGATGCTGTACGAGCCTCGGCACCCGGTGGCGTTCGAGCGTTAAGCCTTCGCCTGCGCGCTGCTGCGCGCCGGATTGGCCTGCTCCCCCGCCTTGGGATCGGTCTCCGACTGTTTCGTCGACACCCCGTCGGCGATCCGGTCGCCGAGCGTCTTGTCGACGTTGCGCCAGTACTCGAACGCCTTCGCCAGGATCGGTTCGGTGACGCCGTTCAGCAGATGCCCGACGACGTTGTCCACCAGACGGTCCCGGGCGGCGTCGTCGAGCACGTCCCGGACCATCGTCCCGGCCTGACCGAAGTCGTCGTCCTCCTGGTGGAGTGCGTAGGGCGAGCGGACCATGTCGCCGGCGCCGTACCAGGTGGCGGTCTCCCCGACCTGCGAAGGGTCGGCATGCGGGCCGCCCTTGGAATTCGGCACGTACACCGGGTCCCCGGGGTTGTGGTGCCGCATGTTGCCGTCCTTCGAATACGAGTGGACGGGCACGTGTGGCCGGTTGACGGGCAGTTCCTTGTAGTTGGCGCCGATCCGGTAGCGGTGGGCGTCCGGGTAGGAGAACAGCCTGCCGATGAGCATCTTGTCGGGACTCGGGCCGATGCCGGGGACCAGATTGCTCGGTTCGAATGCGGCCTGCTCGATCTCGCAGTGGTAGTCCGTGGGGTTGCGGTCGAGGGTCATTCTGCCGACGGGGATCAGCGGGTAGTCGCTGTGCGGCCACACCTTGGTGAGGTCGAACGGGTTGAACCGGTAGTCGTCCGCATCCTCGAACGGCATGATCTGCATCTTCAGCGTCCAGCTCGGGTACTCGCCGCCGTCGATGTGCTCCCACAGGTCCCGTGTGTGGTAATCGGTGTCGACGGACGCCATCTGGTCGCCCTCGTGCTGGGTGAAGAACTCGATGCCCTGGTCGGTGTGGAAGTGGTACTTCACCCAGAACTTCTCGCCGGCGGCGTTGACCCACATGTATGTGTGGCTGGAGTAGCCGTTCATGTGCCGCCAGGTGCGCGGAATGCCGCGATCGCCCATCAGCCAGGTGACCTGGTGCGCCGACTCCGGGGACAGCGTCCAGAAGTCCCACTGCATGTCGTGGTCGCGAAGGTTGTTGTCGGCGCGCCGCTTCTGCGAGCGGATGAAGTCCTGAAACTTCATCGGGTCGCGGACGAAGAAGACGGGCGTGTTGTTTCCGACCATGTCGTAGTTGCCCTGCTCGGTGTAGAACTTCACCGCGAATCCGCGGGGGTCGCGCCACGTGTCCGGGCTGCCGCGCTCGCCGGCGACCGACGAGAATCTGATCAGCAGATCCGTCTTCTTCCCGGGCTGGAAGAGATCGGCTTTCGTGTACGCGGAGACGTCCTCGGTGACTTCGAACCGTCCGAACGCCCCGCCTCCCTTCGCGTGCGGTTGGCGCTCCGCAACGCGTTCGCGGTTGAACTGGGCCATCTTCTCGATCAGATAGTGGTCCTGGAGGAGGATGGGCCCGTCCGTCCCGATGGTGAGCGAGTGTTCGTCACTCGTGACCGGGATGCCGGCGTCGTCGGTCGTGAAGTTCTGATCTGTCATCGCGATGCTCCTTCAGCAGGCTGCTGGTCGCTACCGCGTACCCCCGCGTTCCGGAGGTGAAACAGCCCCGAAAGCCGCTTTGACACTGACCTTCCACAGGTAGACCGCGGCGGGAAGCAGCGAGCCGATGAGGAGCAGGAGCGTCCAGACGGACGCGAGCATGAGCACGTCGCCGCCCGGACCGCCGAACATGCACAGCAGGAAACCGGCCCCCCAGCCGGCGAGTGGCAGCACTCCCGACCCGACCCGGCCGGTCGTGGACCGGGCGGCGATCACCAGCGCCAGATTGGCGACGGCGGCGGCGAGGATGCTGATCGGAAACGGCGTGGCACCGAGATAGCTGGGCAGGAACAGCACCGACAGGACGGCGCACAGAAAACCGTCGAACACCAGCAGCGCGAGGGTGACCCTCCCCAAAGCGTCGAGGTGCCCGGGTTGCGCTGCGGTGCCGACGGTCATGTGTCAATAGTGGATCAGGCGACGGGCGGGTAGCCCAGCAGGGTCAGCAAATGGCTCTGCATGTCGGCGAATCCGTACAGCACGCTGTAGTACAGGTCGTGCTGGGCCGGCCACGAGGGCCGGAGTGTATCGACGAACGCGACGATGGCGTTCTGAACATCCCAGTTGTACATCTATCGCCTCTCCTGACGGGTGCCACGCGGACTCGACCGCGGCCGCTGCGTGACGTGCGCCACAGTGTAATACGTAACACCGGTCACAGACACCTGCGGTCAGCGACCCACGCCACCGAAGAGGTCCCGCTCCCGGCCGTCGGCGTCCCGATCCCCGAGGGCGCCGCGGACCAGCACGAAGTGCTCCTCCACCAGGATCGGCTGCGCGATGTCGTTGGAGAGTGCGTACTCGGTGCCGCTCGGCGCCACGGTCACCTGGGTGGCGTGCGCCGACAGCGCGTTCCGCTTCGCGTCGAGCACACCCCGTACGTCGATCACCGTCGTCACGTCGGCGTCCGGCACGCTCGGCAATTCGCCGGGCTCCGGCAGCCGCCAGCCGTCCGGAAGATCACCGATGCGGCAGAGTCCCGCCTCGAGCGCGCTCGCCTCGGTCACCGTCCAGTACAGTTTCGCGACCTCCCAGGGGACGCCCGCGTCGGGGAACTGTTCCGTTCCCGCCGCCTCGACGGCCGCCGTGACGATCCCGTGCGCCTGGATGTGGTCGGGGTGCCCGTATCCGCCGTCCGGGTCGTACGTGACGACGACGTGCGGCCGCACCTCGCGGATGACCGCCACGATCGCCGCGGTCACCGCGTCGCGGTCGGCGTTGACGAAGGCGCGCGGGTTCGCCGCCGACGCCGCGCCCGCCATGCCGGAGTCACGGAAGCGCCCCGCTCCCAGGAGGAATCGCGGCCGCCCGGCACCAAGAGACGCCAGCGCGGACGTCAGCTCACCGATCCGGAACCCGCCGAGTTGATCGGCGGCGTCCGCGACCAGGTGCGCCCACTCGTCGCCGATCACCTCCCCCTCCTCGCCGAGTGTGCACGTCAGGACGTGGACGTCGGCACCGTCGGCGGCGTAGTGCGCGATGGTGCCGCCGGTGGTGAGGGTCTCGTCGTCGGGATGGGCATGGACCAGCAGAAGTCGCCGCTCACTCATTCCTTGATCCTGCTCCAGTCTGCTGCGTCACTGAATATTCCGACCGGCACCGCGCCCGACAGCGATACTCCGTCGACACCGGGCCCGGCCGCGACCAGCGTGCGGTCCTGCATGATCGGCAGCACCGCGGCCAGGTCCCAGAGCCTGCGATCGGCGTCGGCGAGGGCCTGCGGCACGTCACCGACCCCGCGCAGCGCGGCGTCGATCGACGGCTGCAGGGTGGGGTCGCAGACTCCCGACAGATTCGACGGGGCCTCGGCCTCCGACACCGAATCACGCTCGGGTCCGGCGGTTTCCGCGTTCGGCTGGGTCGTCGCGACCACTGCGGGCGGACAGCTGTGCCGGGACGCCAGCGCCGTCGCCGGGTCGGACCCGGCCCGCGACCAGCCGACGACCGCTCCGATGTCGCCCTTGCTCAGCGACTCCCCGTACAACTCCTCGGCCGGCAGCGACGTCACGGTGGCGTCGATGCCGGCGCCGCGCAACTGGTCGGCCGCCGTGTTGGCGACGGCGCTCGCCGTGTCGTCGCCCTCGGGCGTGCCGATGACGAGCGTGAGCGGGACGCCCTCGCGGACGAGCCGGGTGGGCGGCACCGTGCCCGCGGGAACGACGGTGTCCGTAGGCGTTTCGGCGACGTAGCCGTATTCGGCCAGCTGTGCCAGCACCTGTTCGCGGCTCGGCCGAGCGGGTGCGGTCGCGCTGTAACCGGGATCGGAGGGGGCGTAGACCTGCGAGCGCGCCGGGACCGCCGACGCCTCGCTGCCCGCGCCGACGACGGCGAGCAGTTCGGTGTCCAGCAGGTTCAGCAGACTCTTCCGCACCCGGACGTCAGCGAGTTCGGGCACCCGGCCGTTCAGTGTGAGGTCGAGGCCGCGGGGTTGGAACGACGCCCCGGTCCGCACCGTCGGGATCGCCGCGAGCTGAGCGGACGTCGCTGTGCCCCCGTGAATCTGGACGATCTGGGTGTCGTTGTTGCGCATCGAGTCGGCGAGCTGCGACGGGGTGCCGTCGCGACGCATCAGGATCTGGTCGGGTGTCGCCGGCTTGTCCCAGAACCGGTCGTTGCGTTCGAGCAGGATCTCGTCGCGGCCGCGGTCGATCGACTTGATGTGGAAGTGCCCGCCCGACACCGGGATGTTCTCGGCCAGCCCGGTCGCGAAGCCGCCCGGCGAATCCTTGATGAGGTGGGACGGCAGGAGGTCGGTGAAGAGTTCACGCCACGCCGGGTAGGCGGCCTTCATCACGACGGTGACCGTCTTGCCGCCGCCCGAGGACCGGACGTCCTGGATCAGGTCGTAGCCGGCGGGGTCGACCACGCCGGGGGCGCTGATCATCTGCTGCCACAGGTAGCGGAAGTCCTCGGCGGCGATGGGCGCGCCGTCGGACCATTGCGCTTCGTTGCGCAGCTGGTACGTGACCGTGAACGGTTCCTGCGACGTGACGTCGGCGGAGACGACGAGGGAGGAGTCGGGGATCCAGGTGCTGCCGCCCGGGTGCGCCGGGGCGGGTACCGGCCGGAACGGGCTGGGCAGCACGAGAGCGCTGACCGCGGAGTTCGCCGGCGACTGGTCCGACAGCAGGTGCGGGTTGAATCCGCTGCCCACGTCGTCGATCGCGACGACGACGGGCTGCTTCTCGGTCGGCGACACCGTCGGCTTGGGGCTGTCGGTGCTCTCGACCGGGGGCGGCGGATCGGCGGTGCACGACGTGAGTACCGCCGTCGACAGGGCCAGCAGGAGTGCGGTCACCGCCGTACCGTTCCCGCGCCTTCGGCCCCGCGCTCCCCGAACTGCCCGCACTCCGCGAACTGCTCGGACCCTCTCGAGTCGACCCCCAGCACCCACCGCGCCGCCTTTCCTCAGAGATACCGGAAGGCTCCGGAAACCCACGAGCGAATGTACCTTCGGTCGACGATCGATCGAAGGTACATCCGCCCGGTTGTGTTCGACGTGGTCGGACGTGCCGACTACAGTGCCGCCTTGTCGCGGGCCTTGGAACGCGAACGCTCACGGGCACGGTCGGTGGCCGACAGGTGCACCTTGCGCACCCGCACGACCTCCGGGGTGACCTCGACGCACTCGTCGCCGGCGCAGAACTCCATCGCGCCTTCGAGCTCCAGCTTGATCGGCTTGGCGAGGGTCTCCATCACGTCGGCGGAGGACTGACGCATGTTGGTGAGCTTCTTCTCGCGGGTGACGTTGATGTCGAGGTCCTCCTGGCGCGGGTTGATGCCCACGACCATGCCCTCGTACGTGTCGGCGCCGGGCTCGACGAAGAACGTTCCGCGGTCGGCGAGCTGGATCATCGCGAACGGGGTGACCGAGCCGGTGCGGTCCGAGACGAGCGAGCCGGTGTGGCGCGCGCGGATCTCGCCGGCCCACGGCGCGTAGCCGTGGAAGACGGCGTTCGCGATACCGGTGCCGCGGGTCTCGGTGAGGAAGTCGGTGCGGAACCCGATCAGGCCGCGCGAGGGGACGATGAACTCCATCCGGACCCAGCCCGCGCCGTGGTTGGCCATCTGCACCATCTTGCCCTTGCGGTTGGCGAGGAGCTGGGTGATGGCGCCGAGGTACTCCTCGGGGCAGTCGATGGTGAGCTCCTCGAAGGGCTCGTGCACCTTGCCGTCGACCTGACGGGTGACCACCTGCGGCTTGCCGACGGTCAGCTCGAAACCTTCGCGGCGCATCTGCTCGACGAGGATGGCGAGCGCGAGCTCACCACGGCCCTGGACCTCCCAGGCGTCGGGGCGGCCGATGTCGAGGACCTTGAGCGAGACGTTGCCGACCAGTTCCTGGTCGAGGCGCGACTTCACCATGCGGGCCGTCAGCTTGTGTCCGCTGACCCGGCCGACGAGCGGCGAGGTGTTGGTGCCGATGGTCACCGAGATGGCGGGCTGGTCGACCGTGATCCGCGGCAGCGGCACCGGGTTCTCCAGGTCGGCGAGGGTGTCGCCGATCATGATGTCGGCGAAACCGGCGACCGCGACGATGTCGCCGGCGACGGCCTTCTCGGCGGGCTGGCGCTCGACGCCCACGGTGGCGAGCAGTTCGGTGATCTTGGCCTTGGTGACGACGGGCTCGCCGTCGACCTCGCGGCACCAGGAGACGGTCTGACCCTTGGTCAGCTCGCCGTTGTGGATGCGGACCAGCGCGAGACGGCCGAGGAATGCGGACGCGTCGAGGTTGGTGACGTGAGCCTGCAGCGGCGCGTCGACGTTGCCCTTGGGCGCGGGCACGTAGTTGAGGAGGACCTCGAACAGGGCGTCGAGGTTCTCGGCGTCCGGCGCGTGACCGTTCTCGGGCTGCACCTTGGACGCCTTGCCCTCACGGCCGGAGGCGTACAGGACGGGAAGGTCGAGGGCGAGCTCGGCGGCTTCGGCGGCCTCGTCGTCGAGGTCGGACGCCAGGTCGAGCAGCAGGTCGTGGCTCTCGGAGACGACCTCTTCGATGCGGGCGTCGGGACGGTCGGTCTTGTTGACCACCAGGATGACGGGCAGCGACGCGGCGAGCGCCTTGCGCAGCACGAAGCGGGTCTGCGGCAGCGGGCCCTCGGAGGCGTCGACGAGCAGGACGACACCGTCGACCATGGACAGGCCGCGCTCGACCTCGCCGCCGAAGTCGGCGTGACCGGGGGTGTCGATGACGTTGATGACCGTGACACTGCCGTCGCCGTGGTGCTTGTGGACGGCGGTGTTCTTCGCGAGGATGGTGATGCCCTTCTCGCGTTCGAGGTCGCCGGAGTCCATCACGCGATCGACCAGTTCGGCGCGCTCCTCGAATGCCCCCGACTGACGCAGCATGGCGTCGACGAGAGTGGTCTTGCCGTGGTCGACGTGTGCGACGATGGCAACGTTACGGAAGCTGGTGATGGTCACGCGGTGGCTCTCCTGGCTGAGTTGATTCGGCCACGCGAAAGTTCCCTCGCACGGCTTTCTGGCGGCCGCCTTGTCATCTCGATTCAGAATCCTCGTCGAGGCGATGGTAAATCGCCCAGTACAGGCATCGCGGCCACGTGAATACTACCCGCCCGAACGGCTACTTCGCGCATCGCCGGCTTCGCGGGGCATGCCCGACCAGCGTAAAGTGATCTGCGCCACGTCGAATTCGGCCTGCCTCGCCTGTGCGGTGAGGCCGAAAGCTGAGGGGACGCTAACCTGATCGGAGCCGGTGGATACCGGCGTTCACCGGAGTAGGAAGGCCGAGCCGATGGGCAAGGTGAAGGCCAGCAAGGTCTCGGGTCTCAAGCCGAAGAAGAAGTGTTGCCGCAGCAAGACACGGTGCATCAAGTGTCCGGTCGTGATCATGCGCATGAAGAAGCTCGAGAACGAGGGCGCGTCCAAGAAGGAACTGAAGAAGGGGCTCAAGAAGGCCCGCGCGGCCTGAGGTCAGGCCCACCCGTTCAGGTGCAGCCGCAGGTCCGGCACCCATCCGCGGTCGTTGCCGACGAGATCGATCTCGCCCAGTTCCCGTTCGTCCACCCACCGCAGTTCCGCATGGTCGAGCGCAGCAGGTGTGCCCGACACCAGTTCGACGCGATAGGCGCGCAGCACCCGGCCGTCGGGCAGCGGCACGTCGTCACCGATCCGGTCGCCGCCCGACACCTCGACGCCGAGTTCCTCCCGCAGTTCGCGGCGCAGCGCGTCCTCGGCGCTCTCCCCCGCCTCCGCCTTGCCGCCGGGCAGCTCCCACAGTCCGGCGAGTTCCGGGGGCCGCGTCCGCTGCGCCAGCAGCAGCCGGCCGTCGACGATGATCGCGGCCGCCACCACCTCACCGGTGTTCTCGACAGGTCTTGCACGTTCCTCGGGCACGGCACCATCATGAGGTATGGCCGAGTTGCTGTCAGACGGAGAGATCGACACCGCGCTCGCAGGACTGCCCGGGTGGCAGCGGGCGGGTGATTCCCTCGCCCGCACCGTGGAATCGCCGAGTTTCCCCGAAGCCGTGGAGCTGGTCCGGAAGGTCGCGGAGGCGGCGGAGGCCGCGAACCACCACCCGGACATCGACATCAGGTGGCGCAAGGTCACCTACACGCTGTCGACGCACTCCGCCGGTGGTCTCACGCAGCTGGATCTGGATCTTGCTGCACAGATCGACTCACTGGCGGGCTGATCTCGCCGACGGCCGCGGCGGCACGCTTCGTGCGCCGCCCGGCGTAGGCCACCCAGAGGTAGACACCGAACGCGCCGACGACGTCGACGGTGCCCAGCCACGCGAGTACCGCGGGCCGGGAGATCAGCCAGATCGAGTCCTGGAAGAAACTGAGCACCCAGGGCACGCCGATGAGGGTGGTGACGAGCCAGTATCCGGCGAGGATCCGGGTGCCGAGCATCGCCCCGTAGGGGCCGTGCAGCAACCAGATCAGCATCGGGATCACCCACACCCAGTGGTGTGACCACGAGATCGGGGAGACGAGCAGCCCCAGCAACTCGACGATGACGAGGGTGCCGAGCCGATCGTCCCGGGCAATCGCCCGCCAGGCCAGGACGGCGAGGACGACGGTCAGCGCCACCGCCAGTAGCCAGAGGGCACCCGTCTCGACGTCGTATCCGAGCAGCCGCGACAACGCACCGCGCAGCGACTGGTTCCAGACCGAGCCGACCGGCCCGATGCGATCGGCGTCACCGAGCAGGTGGGTGAAGTACTCCCGCGCCTCCGAGCCGATCAGCAGGTAACTGACTCCGACGGTCGCCGCGAACGCGACCCCCGAGAACACGGCGGCCTTCCAGCGGCGTTGCATCAGGAAGTAGAGGCCGGTGATCGCCGGGGTCAGTTTGATCCCGGCGGCGAATCCGACGAGCGCACCGGACAGCCACCACCGGGAACTGCGGACCGCGGTCATCACGAGCAGCGCCAGGAAGACGTTGATCTGGCCGTAGTCCAGCGTGGTGCGCACCGGTTCCACCCACACCCCCACCGTGGTCCACAGCACCGCGACCGCACGCCAGTGCGGGCTGCGCGCGGCATCGCCGAGTACGAGCCCCAGGCTCATTCGCGCCAGCGCGTACAGGGCGAGGATGGTGAGCAGCTGCCAGCCGACCCCGACCAGCGGGAACGGCAGGTAGTGCAGGGGAAAGAAGACGAGCGCCGCGAACGGCGGGTAGGTGAACGGCAACGGAAAGTCCGGTGTCACTTCCGAATAGGTGAAGTCGTAGAGACTGCCACCGTGGAGCGCCTCGGAACCGTCGACGTAGACGTGCAGGTCGACGAGGTTCATCCCGTTGGGACTCAACAGCGTCCACGCCATCCGCCCGAGCACCGACAGCACGAGAAGCACAGGCGCGCATCGCAACAGGGTGTGCAGGGCGGATACTCCCCGCGTCGACGTGGGTGAACGCTCGGATGTCGGGTCGTCGGAGGCTGCTCCGCCGTCGGACGCTGCATGGTCGGACACAGTGTGGCGCTCTCCCGTGAGGTGTGTAGATGTCTCAGCCGATCCCGAAACGGTCCCGCACAGCGTAGACGGCGCCGCCCGCGGCCCCCGAGGTGTCCGTAGCCGTGCGTAACAGTTGCATCACCAATCACACGAACCACACGAACCACACGCTATCGTCACCGGAGGATCACCGTCGGGGTCTGTATGCCATACACTCCCACCGGGGTGCCGCAGCTACCGGTGAACGAACTCGTGAGCTGTACAACCCGGGGGCGCTGTACATAGAGTGACCCCCCGAGCCGTCAGACGTGGATTGAGTTGTCGTCCACGCTGTTATGACTAAGGATGGGGAGACTGTGCTTCGAACCCGAGGTATGCGCAGAGCAGTGACTGCTCTCGCCGTGGCCGCAGCAGCCGCTATGGCAGTGCCGGCCCAGGCGATCGCGCAGCCGACGCCGCCGCCCGTACCCGAAGGCATCCCCGTGGAGATGCTCGCATCGTTCGCACCCGCCATCATCGGCGCGGCCGCTGGTACCGAAGACATCGCCGCAGGACCCCAGGACGCGATCCTGGACCAGGCCCGCAACCTCCTCGAGTCCCCCGGCATCCCGCCGGAACTCAAGTCCACCCTCGAGCGCGTCATCACGTTCCTCGACGGCAGCGGCGGCGGCGGTCCCGAGATCCCGCAGGAGAACGCACCCGTCATCGCACAGTTCCTCTACCCGACCATCGGCAAGGGCTGCATCGGCGAAGGCGCCGACTCGGTGGGCACCGCGCTCGCGGTCCCCGGTCCGGCCCAGCTGCCCCCGCCCGGACCCAAGGCAGGTCAGGCCGGTTTCGTGTTCACCGCCCTCGGAACCAGTTCCGTTGCCGCCGAACAGCCCAATCCGCTGACCGTGACGTGGATCAACCTGGACAACCAGCGGCGCGCCACCCAGAACCTCACCAACGAGGCCAAGATCAACCCCGACGGACCGGCGACCCTGTCGGCGATCGCGGACACCGGCCCGGGCCGCGTCCTCGCGGTCGTGTCGGGCGGTCTGACGACCCAGAAGGAGGGCGCGGCGCCGATCACGTGCAGCTTCCTCCCCACCGTCGGCATGTTCCAGGTCGCGTAGCACTTCACAGCTGACGAGCGAGGGGCCCTCCGGATCCGTCCGGAG